>NZ_CFHTCS010000139.1:0-10461 GCF_984369615.1 Martelella sp.
AGCCAGTGTGCGCCGCAGGAATGCACCCTGAGGATACCTTCTTCCGCCCAGAGAAGCTGCCCGCGCGGATGGGCATGCGGCGCGCGGCCGATCTCGCCGGCGCGCCAGCGTTGCGCTTTTGCCATGACCGGCCGCGCCGAATCAATGATCCAGCCCGGGCCGTCTTCGGGCACGATGAATGACGCAAATTCGATATCGTTTGGCATCATATAGCTGTTCCGTAATAGTCTCCGCACGCATAATATGGCATCAGCCCATTTCCAACATTGCCGATTGAACGCCATGCTGACCTACAAGAAGATCATCGTTGCCGGCCTTGCCGCGCTTGCGCTTGCCCTTGCCCTTTACCCGCAGTCCCTGATGACAGCCGAGCAGGCGCGCACGCTCGGTCTCGTCCTTGTGACGCTCAGCCTGTGGGCGACTTCGCTGGTGCCCGCCTATCTCGCGAGCCTGATCTTCATCGCTTTCGCGCTGCTGTTCAAGCTGGCGCCCCCCGCCGTGGTGTTTTCCGGTTTTCACTCCTCGGCGATGTGGCTTGTGTTCTCCGGTTTCCTGATCGCCGCCGGCGTGCGCAAGGCGGGGCTCAGCGAACGCATCGGCTCGGCGCTCACGGCAAGGATTTCACACAATTTCACACTGCTGATCAGCGGCATCTTCGCCGTTGCAGTCGTCCTCGCCTTCATTATGCCGTCCTCCCTCGGCCGGTTTTTCCTGCTCTGGCCGATCGCCCTGGCGCTCGCCGAAAAGCTTGGCTTCGCCGGAGGCTCGAACGGACGGGCGGCGGTTTCCCTTGCCACGGTCTTCGCCTGCCACATGCCGGGCTTCGCTCTGCTGCCGTCGAACGTCCCCAACCTCATCCTCGCCGGGGCCGCGCAAACGATCTACGGCGTGGACTTCACCTATGCCCGGTATATGGCGCTGCATTTCCCGATCCTGGGCCTGCTCAAGAGCCTGATCATCATCGCCCTGATCCTGCGCTTCTTCCCGGACACGCCGCAGCCGCTCGCCGCCGGGGAAAGGCGGAATCAAAATGCAAAGCCGCTCGACTGGCGGCAATGGTATGTGATCGCGGTGCTGGTCATCACGCTTGCCTTCTGGATGACCGATACTTTCCACGGAATCAATCCGGCCTGGATCGGCATCTGCGCCTCGATCGCGCTGCTGATGCCGGGTCTTGGCCCGGTGGGACCGGAGGACTTCGACAAGAACGTCAATTTCGGCGTCTTTCTGTTCATCGCGGGCTTCCTCGCCGTCGGCGCCGTGGTCAACGCAACCGGTCTCGGCATCGTTATTGCCCACGGCATGGAACATGTCCTGCCGCTCAGCCCCGGGCGCGACTTCGTCAATTTCCTGTCGCTGTCGCTGATGGGCTTCGTGGTCGGCATCATCTCGATCCTGCCGGGCGTGCCGGCTGTGCTGACGCCGATGGCCTCGGAGCTTTCCGCGCTGACCGGCCTGTCGCTGACGAGCGTGCTGATGACGCAGGTGATCGGCTTTTCGACCATCCTCTTTCCCTACCAGTCCGCGCCGTTGATGGTCGGTATGCAGGTCACCGAGCAGCCGGTCGGCAACATGATGAAGGTCCTGTTTCCGCTGACGCTGATCACCGCCTTCATTCTCGTGCCGCTCGATTTCCTGTGGTGGCGTCTCCTCGGCGTCATCTGACGGCCGGCAAGGCTTGAGCGCAGGAGCGGCGAAGCGTAAGGAAGGCCATGACCTTGCGCATCGCCCTCTACCAGCCGGATATCGCCGGCAATACCGGCACGATCCTCAGGCTTGCCGCCTGCCTCGGGCTTGCCGTTGACATCATCGAGCCGGCAGGCTTTGCGCTGTCCGACAGGAACCTGAAACGGGCCGGCATGGATTATATCGCCAAGGCGGTCATGACCCGTCATGTCGACTGGGAGGCGTTCGAGACCTGGCGGCAGGAAAACGGCAGGCGGCTGGTGCTGGCTTCCACCAAGGCAAGCCTCGCCTATACCCGGTTCCCGTTTGAAGCCGACGATATCCTGCTGTTCGGCCGCGAAAGCGCGGGCGTGCCGGATATCGTTCATGAAAGCGCGGATCATCGTGTCCGCATTCCGATGGCCGAGGGCGAGCGCTCGATCAACCTCGCTGTTTCCGTCGGCATGATGGCGGGATAGGCGCTGAGGCAGACAGGCGGCTTCGACGCCCTCTCGTGAGCGCGCTCAGTCGGCGGAAGACAGCCTGCGCATGGTGAACTCGATCCGGTCGCCGCTCAGGACGCGCCAGCTTTCCACCTCGGTCCAGTAGGCGGCCTTGGGATAGCTTGCGAACCACTCGCGCGCCTTGGCGCGGGCCTCCTCGCGCGACAGGCAATAGCGCTCACGCACGAAGCCGCCATCATTGCGGCGGTGTTCCCTGATCCGTTTTTTAAGCCCGTCCATGGACGGCGGCTTTGGAAGATTGGCCATCCCGCTATCCTTCACGTTTCAAAGAAGATAAGGTTTTCACATCGCATTTGCGAGTCAAATCAAGAGCCCGGAAAACGGGCGCATGCATTTCAAGCGGAGCGCATCATATGGAACGGCCGAAACTGCCTGTTGGCCTGCCGGAGGATATCGAGGCCAGGAAAAGCGCGGCCAGGGCCTGGTTCGAGAGCCTGCGCGACACGATCTGCTCCGGCTTCGAGACACTGGAAAAGGAACTGACCGGGCCGTTGAGCGACCTTGAGCCGGGGCAGTTCGAAGCCAAGGACTGGAGCCGCGAGAACGGCGAGGGCGGCGGCCGCATGTCTGTCATGCACGGCCGCGTTTTCGAGAAGGTCGGCGTCCACACCTCAACCGTCGAAGGCGAATTTTCCGAGGAGATGGCGAAGACCATGCCGGGCGCCGAAGAGAACGGGCGCTACTGGGCAAGCGGCATCTCGCTGATCGCCCACCCCGTCAACCCGAACGTTCCGGCCGTGCACATGAACACCCGCATGATCGTTACCGGAAGCTGGTGGTTCGGCGGCGGCGCCGACCTTACCCCGGTGCTCGGCAGGAGGCGTCGCCAGGAAGACCCGGACACGATCCTCTTCCACCGCGCCATGGAGATCGCCTGCAACAGGCACCAGGCTATCGTCGACTATCACAAGATGAAAAAATGGTGCGACGACTACTTCTACCTGCCCCACCGCAAGGAGCCGCGCGGCGTCGGCGGCGTCTTCTTCGACTGGCAGCACTCCCCGGACGACAAGGGCGGCATGGAAGCCGATTTCAGGTTCGTTCAGGATGTCGGCCGCGCCTTTAACCTGATCTATCCCAGGCTGGTGCGCTCCAACTTCAACCATGAGTGGACGTCAGCCGATCGTGACGAGCAATTGGTGCGCCGCGGACGCTATGTGGAGTTCAATCTTTTGTACGATCGGGGAACCGTTTTCGGGCTCAAGACCGGCGGCAATGTCGAGGCGATCCTGTCATCCCTGCCGCCCGTCACAAGATGGCCTTAATCTAAATCGTTATAGTTAATTTTTCTTCAAATATCGGCCTTGTTTGCATTGCAAAAAGGGGTTCTACTTACCAAGTCGGATACAGACTTTAACCCCAATACCAGTCCGAGAGGAGCGGGCAAATGGCAGACAAAGTCAAGATCACCGAAACCAAGGCCGCACGGAAAGACTACAAGCCCAACCCCAAGAAGGTCGCGGGCACCGATGACAGCAAATATGCCGCGGAGATGGCTTACAAGCACGGTCGTCCGTGCGAATCCTCCGCGGTGTTTGAAACCTGGGCCCAGTACTGAGGTCCCAACCGGGCCCGGCTTTGTTCTGAGGCCCTGTCCACCCGACTGCGGCAACCATTTCCGCGTCGGTGAGCCCGGTTTTTCGATCACGACCGCCCGGCGCTTCCTGGTGCCGGGTCGGCAATCGGTCTCTGGCCAGACAGCCAGCTGAAAAAGCCGTCTCCCCTGCCGGTTTAGCGCGAACAAATCATCCCTGCCGGCGTTTAACCTGAAGACGGAAAACAAAGGAGGAAGACATGAAACGTTTTGATTGCGGAACGCTCGTGCCCGGCTGCCCCTGGCACACCAGCGCAGAAGACGAAGCAGAAGTTGTCCGCCGCTCCGTCGAGCACCTGCGCACGACCCACGGCGAGACCATTATCCGCGAAAACATGGTCGACAACATCAAGGCGCGGATCAAGGACGAGGAAAAGGCCTGAGGCCTCAGCCGTTTCTCAACGCATCAAGCCGGGCGGCAAGCGCTGCCCGGTCCAGTTCGAAATCGCTTTCCACCCATTGCTTTTCCAGGCTTGTCAGAATTCGACCCACCTCGGGGCCCGCCGGCACGCCGGCATCGACGATATCGCCGCCGGAAATGGGCATTTCGGGCTTTTCCCAGCTCTCGGCCGCCTCGATCAGGCGCACGTATCCCGCTGCCTCTGCAACCGCTTCTGCATCGCCGCCCGCAGCCTTGGCCCGCGCGTCGGAGAGCGACAGCTTCAGCCGCATCAACAGGCCCTGCTTGCCGTGCGTGTAAAGCAGCTGGCGCAGGCGCGCCGCCGATGTCGACGCCGCAACCACCGGCGCGGCGGCAAAGGAGAGTATGAGGTCTCGTTCGGCATTGGAGAACTTCAGGCGCCCCGCCATCGCCTTCAGCCGCACGTCATAAGGCGGGACAATCGCGGCAAGCCTCACAAGCGGGTCAGGCATCCAGCCAAAATGCGCCTCGGCGTCGACCAGGCCCGGCACCGCATCGATCCCCCATTTTTCGCTCTCCGGCAACACGATCGTGAGAACGCCGGTCTGGCGCATCCACAACAGCGCGCGCGAGGGATCGCCGGCGGCAAGAAGCTTTTTCATCTCCGCCCAGACGCGCTCGGCAGACAGGGTCTTCAACCCCTCGCGGTGGCGCACGCTTGCCTTCAGACCTGCCGCATCGGGCCTGCCGCCGCCATACCAGGCAAAGAAGCGGAAAAAGCGCAGTATCCTCAGATAGTCCTCGGTGATCCGCGTTTCCGCCTCGCCGATAAAGCGGACGTTGCGCGTTTCGATATCCGCAAGCCCGTCGACGAGATCGATCACGGCGCCGTCCCTGTCGGCGTAGAGCGCGTTGATCGTCAGGTCGCGGCGCGCCGCGTCCTCGGCCCAGTCGGTCCCGAACCGCACCGTCGCGTGCCGCCCGAATGTCTCCACATCGGCGCGCAGCGTCGTCACCTCGAAGGGCTTGCCCTCGCACACCACCGTCACCGTGCCATGCGCGATGCCCGTGGGCACAGGCTTCATCCCCGCATTCTTCGCCCGCGCGGCCACCTCTTCCGGCACAAGCGTGGTCGCCATGTCGATATCGCCGACCGGCATGCCCATCAGCGCGTTGCGCACCGCTCCGCCGACGATCCGCGTTTCGCCGCCATCGCCGTTGAGCACATCGAGAACCTTCTGAAGCCGGCCTTCCCTGAACCATGGATCGTCTTTCACCGTCTTCACGCATAAAGCCTTTCATAGATTGTCCTGACGATGCCGGCGGTAATGCCCCAGATCCGGTAATCGCCGTAATTGATCTCGTAATAGCGCCGGGTCTTGCCGCCGAGCACGCCGCTGCGATGCTCGTGATTGGCCGGATCCATGATGAAGCCGAGCGGCACCTCGAAAATGTGATCCACCTCGTCCGGGTTGGCCGTGAGCGAAAAGCCCGGGCGCACGACGGAGAGGATCGGGGTGATCCTGAAACCGGTTCCGGCGAGATAATCCGGCAGGCGCGCGACCGGCTGGACGAAATGGCGGTCAAGGCCGATCTCCTCCTCGCATTCGCGCAGCGCCGCATCTTCCGGCGAGCGATCGTCCGGATCGATCGACCCGCCCGGAAAGGCGATCTGCCCGGAATGCTTTCTGAGCTTCGTGGTCCGCCGGGTGAAGATCACCCGCGCCTCGTCGCCATAATCGACCACGGGGACCAGCACGGCGGCCGAGCGCATGTCCAGATCCTCATAGTAGGCAAAGAGGTCCGGGTTGAGCGCATGGTCGCCGTGGTCGCGCCAGGCATGTTCCAGCGGCTTGCCCCGCTGGGCGAGCGCGCGCTGGCGGAAGCCCGCTGCGGCAAAGCGTGGATTGGCGGCATTCACAGTGACGTCTCCAGCATGGCCATTTCCATCACGGGAAAGAGCATCGCGCCGGAGCGGATGACAAACATGGCCTTCCCTTCCACCTCGGCCTCTTCGCCAAGTTCCACGAGATCATAGGTCAGCGCCCGCGAAAACAAGGCTTCCAGACGTCCCCGGACCAGAACATAGGGCTTGAGCTCGGCGTTTTCCCCGGAAATCTCAAACCGCAGGGGATGCGTCGCGCCGATCTCGACCACCTCGCCCATATTGGTGCGCACAGAAACCACCCGTTCGCCGTCCTTGCCCGAAAGCGCCATGGCAACGGCAACAAAGGCCGCGTCCTCCACGCGGATGCGGACCTTCTCGACGGGCGTCACCAGATAGGTCTCGCCATCTTCATCCTTGCGCAAGACCGTCGAAAAAAGCTGCGCAAGCGCCGCACGCCCGATCGGCGTTCCCTGATAGAACCATGCGCCGTCGCGACGGATTTCCATATCGAGGTCGCCGCAGAACGGCGGATCCCATTTTTCCACCGGCGCGGGCGCGCGCTTTCCCCCGCCCTCGAGCTGGCGCGCGATTGCCGCGGCCAGCCCCGAAGGGTCTGCAATCGATGGTCTTGCCCCGTCCGTCATCTTTCCGTCCCAGTTTCGGGTCGAATGTTGTTCGCTCTCGAAATAGTCATTCCAAACCGGCTTGTCAGCCGCCGGCAGGTGATTATCCTTTTCGAATGACGAACCGGCAACCGCCCGGAAACACCAAACTGGCCCTCGGCCGTGGAGACATGTGCATGGATGCGACTGACGCGAATACGGCTCAGGAGATCGTGGCAGAGGCCGAAAAGGCCCTTGAGGACATCCAGAAGGTGAAGGCCGAGGTCTCCAAGGTCATCTACGGCCAGGAAAATGTCGTGGAAAGCGTGCTTCTGGCCGTGCTCTCCGGCGGCCATGCCCTGCTCGTCGGCGTGCCGGGCCTTGCCAAGACCAAGCTGGTGAGCACGCTCGGCACCGTGCTCGGCCTTGCCGGCAACCGTATCCAGTTCACGCCCGACCTGATGCCGTCGGATATTCTGGGCTCCGAAGTGCTGGAGGAAAGCGACACCGGCCGCCGCTCCTTCCGCTTCATCAAGGGCCCGGTCTTCGCCCAATTGCTGATGGCGGACGAAATCAACCGCGCCTCGCCGCGCACCCAGTCGGCGCTCTTGCAATCCATGCAGGAATATGCCGTCACCATTGCCGGCCAGCATTACGACCTGCCGCGCCCCTTCCACGTGCTCGCCACCCAGAACCCGCTGGAACAGGAAGGCACCTACCCCCTGCCCGAGGCACAGCTCGACCGTTTCCTGCTTCAGGTCAATGTCGGCTACCCCGACATTGCATCCGAGCGCCGTATCCTGCTGGAGACGACCGGGGCGACGGAAGAGACGGCAAGGCCGGTCATCACGGGAGAACGGCTGATGGAGATCCAGTCGCTGATCCGCAAGATGCCGGTCAGCGAAAGCGTGCTCGAAGCCATCCTGGAACTTGTCCGCGCCGCTCGTCCCGGAGAAGGTTTTGAGGAAACCGACCGCACCGTGGCCTGGGGCCCCGGCCCGCGCGCCGGACAGGCGCTGATGCTGACGGCGCGGGCGCGGGCGCTTTATCAGGGCCGGCTCGCTCCCTCGGTCGACGATGTGAAGGCGCTTGCCGCGCCGGTGCTGCAACACCGCATGGCGCTGACCTTTGCCGCCCGCGCCGAAGGCATCACCCTCACCGACGTCATCGCCACCATCGCAAAGCGCGACTTCAACTGACAGGCAGCCGCCCTTGGCCCCGATCGGACAAACGACACCGCCAACCGCCCGCAATTCGGCTCTCGTCGAGGGCAAACGGCGCGCAAGCCTGCTGCCGGACTGCCTGATCGAGGCGCGTCGGATCGCCAACACGGTAATCGCCGGATGGCATGGCCGTAGGCGCCGTGGTCCGGGCGAGAACTTCTGGCAGTTCCGGCCCTATGCGCCCGGCGAATCGCTGATGAAGGTCGACTGGCGGCGTTCGGCGCGCGACGACCACACCTATGTGCGCGACATGGAATGGGAAGCGGCGCACACCGTCTGGCTGTTCTGCGATCTTTCGCCGTCAATGCAGTTCCGCTCCGAAGCCGCTCCGGTTTCCAAGGAGCACCGCGCGCTGGTTCTACTGCTGGCAATTGCCGAAACCCTGCTGCGCTCGGGCGAGCGGGTCGGCTATCCCGGGCTGATGGAGCCGGTTGCCAGCCGCAACGGCGCCGAGAAACTCGCCCATCATCTTGCCGCAGCAACCGAGATTCCCCCCGTCCTGCCCGATACGCAGATGATGCGCGGCCCATCGGAACTGATCGTCATCGGCGATTTTCTCGATGATCCGCAAGCCCTTTTCAATAAGATCGCGCCGCTTTCCGAGCGCGGCCTCAAGGCCCATCTGGTGGAAGTGGCCGACCCGGCGGAGGAAAGCTTTCCCTATAGCGGACGCACAGCGTTCGCCGATCCCGAAACGGGCCGGGAACTGACGCTCGGCCGGGCCGAGAGTTTGAAGGAGTCCTATCTCGAACAATACCGGGCACGTCGCGCGCTCATTTCGGACGCAGCCCGGCGCTCCGGCTGGAGCTTCTTGACCCACCACACGGACCGGCCTGCCTCCGAGGCGCTGACGGCGCTGCACATGCGGCTTTCCGGCCTTAACGGAGGGCGGCGCTGATGGCCGGCTTCGAGTTCCTGAGCCCGCTGGCTCTTGCCGCTCTCGTGGTTTTGCCCGCGATCTGGTGGCTCCTGAAGCTGACACCGCCGCGGCCGCGACGCGAGGTCTTTCCGCCGCTTGCCATCCTTCTGCGGCTGGCGAAACGCGACGAGACGCCCGCCAGGAGCCCGTGGTGGCTGACGCTCCTGAGAATGGCGCTCGCAACGTTCGTCATTCTCGCCATTGCCAATCCGGTGATCAATCCGGACCGGACCGCGCTTTCGACCGCCGGTCCCCTGACGCTCCTGATCGACAATGGCTGGGCGAGCGCCGAGGACTGGGAATCGCGCATGGCCGCCGCCGACGCGCTGATCGAGGCGGCCGGCCGCGCGAACCTGCCCGTCGCTCTCGCCTTCACCGCCGAGACGGGCGGCGATGCGCGTCCGGTCTCGGCCGATGAAGCGCACCGGAGGTTGGCAGCCGCAGAACCGCAAGCAGTCCGGCCCAACCGGTTGATCGCGGCAACCGCGCTCATCGATGCGCTCGGCGGCACGCCGCCCGGCACGATCGCCTTCCTCTCCGACGGATTGTCAGGGCCCGACGACGAGGCCGCTTTCGACGTGCTGAACGGCGCGGCGGCCGGCGATCTTCTGGTGATGCGCCCGAACCGCGCCCTTCCGGCAGCCCTGACTTCGGTCGACAATGGCGTTGCCGCAAGCAGGATCACGGCCGCGCGCGCGGAAGACGGGCCGCGCGCGGACATGACCGTCAATGCCTATGACCTGCAGGGACGCGTGATCGCGACCAGTCCGCTGGTCTTTGCAGCCGGCGACACATCAGCGGCAACGGAGATTCGCGCGCCCTTCGAGGTGCGCAATGATTTCGCCCGCATCGCCATCGACGGCGCGGCCAATGCCGGCGCTGTCCATCTTCTGGACGACGGCTTCCAGCGCCGGCGCGTCGCGCTTGTCTCGGGAAGTCCGGCCAATGAGGCCCAGCCGCTGCTGTCGGCGGCCTATTACCTGCGCCAGGCGCTTTCCCCCTACGCCGACCTGATTTCGAGCGATGCCGCAACCTTGCCCGAGCAGCTTGATGCGCTGATCGAACAGAAGCCTTCCGTGGTGATCCTCAGCGATGTCGGGACGCTTGGCGAAGACACCCATGCGCTTTTGCGGCAATGGGTGGAGGCCGGCGGCACGCTGGTCCGTTTTGCCGGGCCGCGCCTTGCGTCATCCGAAGGCGAAGACCCGCTGCTGCCGGTCCGGCTGCGCTCCGGCGCGCGCGCCTTTGGCGGGGCGATGAGCTGGAACGAGCCGCAGACCCTCGCGCCCTTTCCGCAGGAAAGCCCGTTTTACGGCCTGCCCGTACCGGACGGCATCACCGTCTCCCGCCAGGTGCTGGCCGAGCCGGCGCCCGATCTTGCCGATCACACCTGGGCGAGCCTTGAAGACGGCACGCCACTGGTGACCGAAAACATGCTTGGCGACGGACGGCTGGTGCTGTTCCACACCTCGGCCGATCCGAACTGGTCGAACCTGCCGATTTCCGGCTATTTCGTCGAAATGCTGCGTCGGATCGTCAATCTTTCCCGAGCGAGCGCGGCGGCCGACGGAGAAAACGGCTCTTCGCGCCTCCTGCCCCCCTATCGCCTGTTGGCGGCCAACGGCACGCTGTCAGCCGATGTCAGCGGCGCCAACCCGCTTTCCGATGCCGGGAGACAACCAATC
>NZ_CFHTCS010000140.1:0-10424 GCF_984369615.1 Martelella sp.
AACTGGTCGATCTTCTACAACTACACCCAGGCCGCCGCCTTCCACACCTGGTTGCCGGATGCCGAGGAGATGGGCTGGCTTTCGGAAAAGTATCCGGACACGTTCGACAAGTATTACCGGCCGCGCTACGAACAGTGGCGGAAGATGGACGCAGACGGCAAGCGCTTCTACAACAACGCCCTGCCGCAGCTCTGCAATTGCTGCCAGATCCCCATGGGTTACACGGAACCCGGCGATCCGAACACGATCTCCTTCCGCGAAAGCACCTACAAGGGCGAGCGCTATCACTTCTGCTCCGATGGCTGCAAGGACATCTTCGACCACGAGCCGGAGAAATACGCCCAGGCCTGGCTGCCCGTGCACCAGATCTTCCAGGGCCATTGCGGCGGAGCCGATCTCGGCGATGTGTTGAAGTGGTACAACATGAATGTCGGCGCCGACAACATGGACCAGTCCGTCTCCCCCGACCAAAAGCTCTGGGAGGAGTGGCAGAACGAACGCGCCAAGGTGGCGGCCGAATAGACCGCACGGTCGCATCCGCCCGGCGCATGAGGCGCCGGGCAAGGTCTCATTCGTTTTCAAGGAGGAAACCATGGGCGTTGTCGCTCTTGACCCCGATTATGCCGAGAAGGTCGAAATCCGCGACCGACTGGAGAATTTTCACGGCAACCAGCTTGTCTACATCCACTGGGAAGAACATCTGATGTTCTGCGCGGCAATCGCCTTTCCGCTGCCGCCGGCCATGCCTTTCGGCGCGATCCTCAGCCAGATCCTGCCGACCTATTACGGCATGCATCCCGATTTCAAGAAGATCGACTGGAGCGCGGTGCGCTGGACGATCGACGGCAAGGAGGCCCATCCCGATCCGGAGAAGTCGCTTGCCGAAAACGGGATCGGCCACAAGTCGCTGATCCGTTTCTGGACGCCGGGCCTTTCCGGTGTCGGCGGCGTGGCGACCGTCTAGAGCGCCGTGCGTCCATTCGGACGCACAAAGGACGCTCTAACCTATTGAATCTACGCATCGGGGTAACGAAAAGCCGGATTCCGCTTTTTCGCCCGACGTTCCAGGACGATCATTCAAAGGCAATCGAGCATGGAGAACATTTCCGGCGTAACCGGCGGTGTTCTCCCAGAGAATTTGAGAGAGGCGCCCCATGGCCTTCAGGCTGACCGTCGAGCCGATCGGCGAAACCATCGAGGTCCGCGAGGACCAGACCATTCTCGATGCCTGTCTCAGGCAGGGTATCTGGCTGCCGCATGCCTGCGGCCACGGGCTTTGCGGGACCTGCAAGGTCGATGTGCTGGAGGGCGAGGTGGACCATGCCGATGCCTCCTCCTTCGCGCTCATGGATTTCGAGCGCGAGGACGGCAAGACGCTTGCCTGCTGCGCGCGGCTGACGGAAGACGTGGTGATCGAGGCTGAAATCGACGAGGACGAGGATGCCGAACACATTCCGATCCGCGACTTCTCGGCGACGGTCACGAAAATCGTTGACCTCACCCCCGACATCAAGGGCATCTGGCTGGCCATCGACGGCGACCCGATCCGCTTCCAGCCTGGCCAGTACATCAATCTGACCGTGCCGGGGGTCGAAGGACCGCGCGCCTTCTCCATCGCCTCCAGCCCGAAGGACGGCGCGACGATCGAACTCAACGTGCGCAAGGTGCCGGGCGGCAAGGCAACACCGCTTCTGCACGAGACCCTTAAAGAAAGCGATCATCTTTCTTTTACAGGCCCTTACGGCCAGTTCTTCACCCGACGCTCGCGCGGCGGCACGCAGATCTTCGTCGGCGGCGGCAGCGGGCTTTCCAGCCCGAAATCCATGGTGCTCGATCTTCTGGAAAGCGGCTGGGACGAGCCCGTCTACCTGTTTCAAGGCGCGCGCGGCCTGAAGGATCTCTACTATCGCGACCTGTTCGAGACGCTCGCCGCCGAGCACGGCAATTTCCGCTACGTTCCGGCACTGTCCGAACCCGACCCCGGCGACGGGTGGCAGGGCGAGACCGGCTTCATCCACGAGGCGCTGCAGCGCGCCTTTCCCGACGGTTTCGCCGACACCACCGCCTATCTCTGCGGGCCGCCGCCGATGATCGAGGCGACCATCCGCACGCTGATGCGCGGTTTTCTGTTCGAGGAAGGAATCTTTACCGAAAAGTTCCTGACGGCGGCCGACGAGGACAGGATCAAAAGCCCGGTCTTCCGCCGCATCTGACCCTCCTCCTGGCGCATCGGCCCAAAAATCAGAATCGATTTTTGGAAAGAACGATGCGTAGATTCAATAGGTTAGAGCGTGGCGGCGATCCAGCCGACGATTTCGGCCTGGACGTCGGCGAAGGCCTTGTCGAGGGCGGCAACGAGCACGCCGCTCGATGCAGACGGGTTGACGCCGACGCTGCTTTCAAACAGGCGCTGGGCCCTGACGACGCCGGTGCGGTCATCGAGGAGCTTGACCGAGAGCACTACGTCCGCCGTCCCCGGCCCCGCCGCGTCGATCGCGAATTCGCGGATCTCCACCACCACCTGATAGTCGATCGCAAGCCCCTGCCCCGGCATGCCGACGCCGCCGAAGAGGCCGGTGTTCTCCAGCCCCGCAACGAGCCGTGCCTGAATGACCGACGGCAACAGATCGCTCCACTGGGCGTTGGCCAGATAGCGAAGCTCGGAACCGGAAAGCCTGACAACGATGCCGCGATTGTCGAGCACCTGGATGGCCGACGGCGTCGGCACCAGCAGCTGAAGCCGGGCCGTGCGCGCGCGCTCGGCCGTCACCGGGCTCGCCGCCCGTGCCGTCAGGTCAAACGTATCGCTCGGCGGACGAAGGGCGCAGCCGCTGAGGCCCGCCGCGAGGAGACCGAGCGCAACGAGCGGTCCTACCAGCGCTCCGGCTTTCTCTCTCGCCGCAAAAAACATGCTTCCGTCCTTCCTGGGACCTGCTAATCCATTCATTTCAATGAAGTAAGGCATAAGAACCGGATTGCAAAGGTCCTGATAGCGACTTTCTCCCGCCAGGACGCGCTTTCGGCGGGCCTCTTTCAGACCGGCGCAACCAGGCCTTGAACCTCAATAGCGATTGCGACCGTCATAGGTCTTCATGGTGTCCGTACCGAAGATGAACTGCTGCGGATCGTTGCTGATGGAATTGATCGTCCGGTTGAGACTGTCGACCGTCCGGCGCGTATCGGACACCAGCGCGCGGACATCGCGCAGTCCGGAGCCCGAGAAATTCTCGAGGTTCGCGGTGATCGGCCCGATGCGGGCATTCAGCGTCTCGGCGGCCTGCTGCACCGCAGCCAGGGTCTGGCGGGCCTGATCGGACAGCGATTCGACATTGTCGGACCCCAGCAGGTTGTCGACCTTCACCAGCACGTCATTGACGCGCGAGGAGGCCTCGTTGAGCTTGACGGAAAGCTCGCTGATATTGTCGATCGCCGTGTCGATGTTCTGGGTCTTCGAATTCACGCTGTCGGCCACGTCGCGGATCGAGGCCACGGCCTGCTTGGCGTCGGCCATGACCACCGCGAGATCGTCGACGGAAGTGCCGACCTTGTTGGCGTCGATCGCCGAGACAATGGCATCGACTTTCTTGAAGACGTCAAAGGCCTGATCGCCGAAGGTGCTGTAGCTTTCAACCGCGTCGGCGAACTTGGCAATCACATTGTCGAGGTTCTTCGAGGCGACGGCGACATTGGCGGTGATCGTGTTGGCATTGTTGATGATGCTTGCGACCTCGTCCGGATTGACGGCCTTGATCACCTTGTCGAGCGAATCGACCGTCGTCTCGAGCCGGCCGGAGAGACTGTCGACGGTGCGCGACAATTTGCCGACGGTCTCGAGGAAATCGCCGATCTCGTCGGAATTGTCGGCAAGCGCTCCGGTGAAGGTCTCGACATTGCTGACCGTCTTCGTCAGTGTCGGGGATATGTCCTCGACCAGCGTCTGAACGTCGCTTGCCGTCGAATCGATCCGTTTCATGATCCGGTCGGCCGTCGTCAGCAGGTTGGAAAGACTGGACTTGTCGGCCGTCAGTTCGGCGGGCTGGTCGTTCTTCAGCGCTTCCTGCAGGATGTTCGGTCCGTCCTGGCCGTTGGCGGCAAGTTCGATATAGCCGGTTCCCGTCAGGCCCTGAAGCTCAAGCTTGGCGGTGGTGCTGTCATGAACCGGCGTGGCAGCCTTCACCTCGGTGCGGGCGATGGTGAAGCGCGGGTCCTCCGGGTCAATTTCCAGGGCCTTGATCGAGCCGACCTGGATGCCGTTGAAACGCACGGCGGAGCCGACGCTTAGGCCGTTGGCCGAGCCCGGAATGCGCACGATCAGTTCGGCGATCGGTCCCTGCCGGCCGTATTCCTGCAGCCAGAACACGAAGCCGGCGGCCGAGGCCAGCACCAGCAGTACGAAAAAACCGACAATGGTATAGTTAGCTTTGGTTTCCATGCCTGCCCGTCAACGCTGTTGTTGGCCATCTGCGGCGTTTTCGAAAATAGCGCGGGACCTCTTGCCCCTGAAATAGCTCTGGACCCACGGGTCATCGAAGGCGAGCATCTTGTCGAGCGTTCCCTCGACCAGCACCTTCTTCCTTCCAAGCACCGCAATCCTGTCACATACGGCGTGCAGGCTGTCGAGGTCGTGAGTCACCATATAGACCGTAAGGCCGAGCGTGTCACGCAGCCGGCCGATCAGTTCGTCAAACTCGGCCGCGCCGATCGGGTCAAGGCCCGAGGTCGGCTCGTCCAGAAACACCAGGTCCGGGTCGAGCGCCAGCGCCCGGGCAAGCGCCGCGCGCTTGATCATGCCGCCGGAAAGCTCCGAGGGATAACGCTCCGCCGCCTCGGGCCTCAACCCCACCATCTCGATCTTCAGCCGCGCGAGATCGTCCATCATCGCCTTGGGCAGATCGAGATATTCGCGCATCGGCACCTGCACGTTTTCAAGAACGGTAAGGCCGGAAAACAGCGCCCCCTGCTGGAACAGGACGCCGACGCGCATATCGACGGCGAGCCTGTCTTCATAACTCAGATTGTCGAAATCCCTGCCGAAGATCGAGATCGTGCCCGCCTGGCGCGCATTCAGCCTCAGCACCGTGCGCATCAGCACCGACTTGCCCGTGCCCGACCCGCCGACGAAGCCGAGAATTTCGCCGCGATAGACGTCGAGATCGAGATCTTCGAGCACGGTCGGACCGCCAAAACCGACGGTGAGCCCGCGCACGCTCAGAATGGTTTCGCGGTCTTCTTCCGTTCTGCTGTCGACCTCGCCGTTCACCGCCTGCTCCTCAATAATCGATCGCTGCGTAGAAAATGGCGAATATGCCGTCGGCGAGGATCACCACGAAGATCGACTTCACCACCGACGCCGTCACCTTCTGGCCGAGGGATTCGGCGCTGCCGCCGACCTTCATGCCCTCAAGGGCCGCGATGATGGCGATGATCAGCGCCATGACGGGGGCCTTCAGCATGCCCGAGATCACGTCCGCCATGTCGACGGCCTCGTGGAAGCGCTGCATGAAGGTCTCGAGCGTGATCCCGGAATAGACATCAAGTACCACCACCGCGCCGGCAAGCGCGGCGAAGTTGGCGAGGATCGTCAGAAGCGGCAGCGCGATCAGGAGCGCCACCATACGCGGAAACACCAGAACGGAGACCGGATCGAAGCCCATCACCCTCAGCGCGTCGATTTCCTCGCGCATGCGCATGGCGCCGATCTCGGCGGTGATCGCGCTGCCGGAGCGTCCGGCGATCATAATCGCGGTCAAGAGCACGCCGATTTCGCGCAATTGCAGAATGCCGACGAGATCGACCACGAAGAGCTCGGCGCCGAAATAGCTGAGCTGGAAGGCGCCCTGCTGGGCAATGATGGCTCCGACGAGGAACGACATCAGCGCAATGATCGGCACGGCGCGCACGCCCATATGGTCGAGCTGGGCCGTGATGGCCGCCATATTGACGCCGCCGCCCCTGGACAGAAGCGCCTTCAGGCCGAGAAAGAGCGCGCCGAAAAAACCGATCCCGCGGAAGACATCGCGCCCGCCCGCCACCGCCGACCTGCCGACCGGATCGAGAATGATCTCCGGCAGGCTCTTGCGCGGCGTTTCCGACTTTTCCGGCTCCGGCAAGGTTTCCGGAATGGCCTCCATGAGATCGGAAACGCGCGCATCCATTCCGGCGACTTCGGTCTCGAAACCGGCAGCCCTGCATTCGGCCTGCACCTCGCGCACCAGCCAGGCGCCGGCCGTGTCGAGCCGCTCCAGCCCGGAAAGGTCGACCACCGCCGTGCCGCCCCGCCCTTCCAGCTGTCCGGCCAGCTGATCGATCTCGCCGCTCAGCGGGCGCGCATTGCGAACCGTCCAGAACCCCTGCAGAAAAAGGGTTGTGGTCGTTTCGCCGTCGCCGGGCGTAACCGTCAGGGAGGCTTTCGTTTCGTCCGCGTTCTGCAAATGCAAGTATCCAGTGTTCCGCGCCGGTACGACGCCGCATCGGCCCCGGCGCAAAATGCCTCATCCGCCATGGCAGCGGGACATCGGCCGAACCATCGCAAGCCGGAAGACCCGAGAACGTGACGATCGACCGCGATCATGACCTTTGTTAGGCTTTTCATGCCGGGAAAGAGATTGCAAGTCTTTTGAATGATATAGCGCGTCAGCCGCGAAAGTGGAGTCTGTATCGTCCGTTGACCCAATCTATCGGACGATGCAACAGATCTGCATCGATACCGTCAGTCCCGCGGACTGAAAGCCCGGCCTTGCCCGACTGTCGAATGATTGCGGGATGCACGGTTTTCGCAAACGCCCCGGCCTGAAGACGCACAGCCGCGAAGGCGCGATCGGGAGGCTCCGGTCAGGCCGCGCGGCCCTTGGCCTTGGCCGCCATGATCAGCGGCGCGATGTCGGCATCGTCCGCCTCCTGCGGCTCGTCTTCGGCCACGCCCTCGATCTTATGCCAGTTGATCAGCTCGAACGTGCCGTCGAAATGCTCGGCCACCGCGGTGCAGCTTTCCACCCAGTCGCCGGTGTTGATATAGCGGATGCCGTCCATGTCTTCCATCACCGCATGGTGGATATGGCCGCAGATGACGCCGTCGACCTCGTTCCTGCGCGCCTCGTCCACGACCACGCGCTGGAACTCTCCGATGAAATTGACGGCATGCTTGACCTGCAGCTTGGCCCAGGCGGAAAACGACCAGTAGGGCATGCCGAGCTTGCGGCGCACGGCCGCCAGCACCTGGTTGATGGCGATCGCGGCATCATAGGCCCAGTCGCCGAGATAGGCGACGATGCGCGCGTGGCGGACGACGACATCGAACTCATCGCCGTGGATGACGAGATATTTCCGGCCGTCGGCCGCCTCGAATATCATCCGCTCCGCAACTTCCACGCCACCGAAATGCGTGCCGGGAAAATCCCGCAGGAACTCGTCGTGATTGCCCGGAATATAGACGATGCGCGTGCCCTTGCGCGCCTTGCGCAGCATTTTCTGCACCACGTCGTTGAAGGGCTGCGGCCAGTACCAGCTGCGCTTCAGCCGCCAGCCGTCGATGATGTCGCCGACGAGCACGATCGTCTCGGCGTCGTGGTGGCGCATGAAATCAAGCAGGAAATCCGCCTTGGCGGCCTTTGACCCCAAATGAAGGTCGGAAATGAAAAGCGTTCTGAACTGTCTGGGTTCCATCGCCTCAACCCGCCATAGCCCCCGGCGGCCTCTGTGCATCCATGGATGGCACCCTTAAAACACGAGTCGTATTTCAGCTTGATGACAGGCCGGCCCGGCGGACGCGCTCAGACGGGGAAATAGCGGACATAGGCGAAGGCCGCGCCGTCGGGCGCCCAGTTGGGCGAATTCATCGTGCCCTGCCCCCCGAAGAGCGAGAAAAGCGTCGTCAGATTGCCGCCGTCGGGATCCATCACGCGCAGGCGGACATCCTTGTCGCGCGGATGGTCGAAGACATCCGGCTCATAGGAAATCAGGATCACCCGATCATTCTTTGGCGAGGGATGGGCGAACCAGTTGCCGGCATTGTCGAATGTCACCTGCTCAAGCCCGGTGCCATCGGGATGGATGCGCCAGATCTGCATCAGGCCGGTGCGCGAGGAGTTGAAGTAGATCCATTCTCCGTCGAAACTGTAGTCCGGCCCGTCATTGCGGCCTTCACCGTGGGTCAGACGGGTTTCCTCGCCGCCTTCGGCTGCAATCGTGTAGATGTCGAAGACGTCGTCACGAATCCCGCAATAGGCAAAGCGGGCGCCGTCCGGCGACCAGCCGTGCCAGTAGGACGGCAGGTTGCGCGTCACCAGCTTCGGTGCGCCGCCCGACGCCGGCAGCGTGTAGATCGCCGATTTGCCGAATTCGCACTTGTCGGAGATCGCGATCGTCTTGCCATCCGGCGAAATGCCGTGGTCGTTGTTGCACTGTTCGGCAAAGCCGGTGTCGATCGTCTCGAGACGCGGCGCGCCCTCCAGCGGCAGGCGGTACATCAGCCCGTCGCTGTTGACCATCAGAAAGCGCCCGTCAGGCGACCAGTTGGGCGCCTCGATCAGGTCTTCAGACTGAAACACAACGCGCTGTTCGCCCGTGGCGACGTCATAAATCTCGACTGAGCTTCTCATATGCCCCTCCCCGGCCCGGCGATACTAACGATCGCGGAAGCGGTTGGTAATCGGGTAACGCCGGTCGCGCCCGAAATTCTTGCGCGTGATCTTCACGCCGGGCGCGGACTGGCGTCGCTTATATTCGGCGACATACAACAGATGCTCGATCCGGTGCACCGTTTCCGCGTCATGCCCGCGCGCAACGATCGCCTCCACTGACATCTCGCGCTCGACGAGGCATTCAAGGATGTCATCGAGCACCGGATAGGGCGGCAGCGAATCCTGATCCGTCTGGTTCGGGCGAAGCTCCGCGGACGGCGCCTTGTCGATGATGTTCTGCGGAATGGCGTTCGTCTCCGGCCCGTGCATGCCTTCCGGCCGCTCGGTGTTGCGCCAGGCGGCAACGGCGTAGACCTGCATCTTGTAGAGGTCCTTGATCGGGTTGAAGCCGCCGTTCATGTCGCCGTAGAGCGTCGCATAGCCGACCGACATTTCCGACTTGTTGCCCGTCGTCACCACCATGGCGCCGAACTTGTTCGAAATCGCCATCAGGATCGTGCCGCGCGTGCGGCTCTGCAGGTTTTCCTCGGTGATCCCTTCCTCGGTGCCCTCGAACATGGTCTCCAGCGCGGAGAGGAAGCCGGTGACCGGTTCCTCGATAGCGACCACATCATAGCGGCAGCCGAGCGCCCTGGCGCAGGCCGCGGCATCGGAGAGCGATTCCTCGGAGGTGTAGCGATAGGGCAGCATGACGCAGTGCACGCGTTCCGCGCCGAGCGCATCAACGGCAATGGCGGCACAGATCGCCGAGTCGATGCCCCCGGAAAGGCCGAGCACCACGCTCTTGAAGCCGTTCTTGTTCACATAGTCGGCAAAGCCGAGCACGCAGGCGCGGTAGTCGGAGGCCTCGCCGATCGGCAGCGCCGCGACCTTGCCGCCGACAATGCGCCAGCCGTCCTCGCCGCGTTCCCATTCGGAGACTGTGATATCCTCGACGAACTGCGGCATCTGGAAGGCGAGCGTCCTGTCGGCGTTGAAGCCGAAGCTGCCGCCGTCGAAGACCAGTTCGTCCTGACCGCCGAGCGTATTGAGATAGACGAGCGGAAGCCCGGTCTCGATCACCTGCTTCAGCACCACCTGGTGGCGCACGTCGACCTTGCCGCGATAATAGGGCGAGCCGTTGGGCGACAGAAGCAGTTCCGCGCCGCTTTCGGCGAGCGTTTCGCACACGCCGAGATCGCCCCAGATATCCTCGCAGATCGGGATGCCGATCCTGACGCCGCGGAAATTCACCGGCCCCGGCATTTCGCCCGGCACGAAGACGCGCTTTTCGTCAAATTCGCCATAGTTCGGCAGGTCGACCTTGTCGCGGATGGCGATGATCTCGCCGCCGTCCAGCACCGCGACGGAATTGTGACGCCCGGTCTCGCCCTTGCGCGGATAGCCGACGATCACGCCCGGGCCGCCGTCTGCGGTATCGGCCGCAAGCGCCTCGACAGCCTTCTGGCAGGCGGCGAGAAAGGCCGGCTTCATTACCAAATCTTCCGGCTGATAGCCTGAGATGAAGAGCTCGGTGGAGAGCACGAGATCGGCGCCCGCAGCGGCGGCCTTCCTGCGCGCGGCGCGCAGCTTCTCAAGATTGCCGGCGATATCGCCAACCGTCGGGTTGAGCTGGGCGAGAGCGATTTTGAGGCTGTCCATGGCAATTCCACCTTTCAGGTCCGACGAGGGATGGACACCATGTTTTGGCGGAAAAATCAAACTGGAAAAAGGCGGCGGCCTGAATAAGACCCGGAAGATGGGCTCTAACACTCTCTCCCCTTGAGGGAGAGATGCCCCGACAGG
>NZ_CFHTCS010000141.1:0-10392 GCF_984369615.1 Martelella sp.
CCTTTCGAGCCGTCCGAGCGCTTCAGCGCTTTGGTCAACGGTCTTTCGAACACAGTCCACGGAATGATCGCGTTCAGCTTCTCAAGCGGGTCACCGACAGCGCTCAACCGCGCATATCGCTCATCAACATCAAAGAAACCGGGCTGTCCGCGCATCGTCCGCTCCATGCAAATCACAATGCGCGAAGTGAATCAGAAAATGCCGATCTTCGCGAGGTTTTTAGAGGTGTCCAATTGCTCCAGCCTGTCAATCGGCGTTGTAATGGGGCTCTGACTCAATTTCGATGATATTTGGGACTCTGCTGACATGGTTTTCGTTGGAGGATCAATGCCATGCGCTCCCAATTTCGTCTTTCCGGTCTGATCCCAGCCGAATTTTTGGTGGAAACAATTCGCGAGGATGCCACGGCAATTGCGATCTCCGCACGTGCTGCTTCGAGCTGTAGCTCATGCCCTCAATGTGGCACGGCGTCTTATCGTGTTCATAGCCGCTACGCGCGGGTGATTGGCGATTTACCGTGTTGCGGACGACGGATCGAATTGCATCTGACCGTTCGACGGTTCATTTGCGGGGACGGCAATTGCAGTCAAAAGATTTTCGCCGAGCGGTTCGGCGATGACGTGGTCCGACCGATGGCCCGCAGGACAGCGCGTCTGGACACCTTGGTTCGCCATCTCGCGCTTGCATTGGGCGGTCGACCGGCAGCCCGACTTGCGGATCGCCTCGGATTTCCGGTAAGCAATGATACGCTGTTGCGCACCGTTCGTCGGTATGATCGCCCACCGCCAATACCACCGAGCGTCATCGGGATAGATGATTGGGCATGGCGTCGCAATCATCGGTATGGCACGATCATTTGCGATCTTGAGCGGCGAAAAACAATCGCATTGTTGCCAGATCGGGAGCTGGCGACAGCCAAAGCCTGGCTGGCCCAGCAGCCCCAGATTGAAATCGTCGCACGAGACCGCGGAGGCGGATATGCACAGGCTGCCGCACAGGCCCTGCCGCAGGCCGACCAGATCGCAGACCGTTGGCACCTTATGGAGAACGCCAGCCACGCCTTTCTCGACGCTGTACGCAAAAATATGCGGCAGGTCCGCATGGTAATTGGCACAGCAACCATTAATCCGAAGCTACTCACTGCCGCGGAGCGCCTGCAATACGAGGGTTATCTGCGGCGTGAGGAAACCAATGCCGTTATACGCGGGTTCGTTGCCAACGGCGTGTCCATCAAGGATCAAGGAAATCGTGCGAAGAACCGGATACAGCCGAAAACTGATCCGCAGTGTCGTCCGGGGTCAGCGTACCGAAATCTTCCGGGTCCGACAAAGCTCGCTCGAGCCGTATCTGCCTTGGCTTGAAACGCAATGGGATGCCGGACTGCGAAACGGAGCTGAGCTATGGCGGCAACTTCGATTGGCTGGCTTCGACGGCAGCCTGCGGGTTGTCTCCGAATGGGCAACGCGGCATCGGCGTGCTGAAAAGGCCGAAAGCGGTCTCGGCTATGCGCCGGCCGCCCGTACGGTCGTCCGCCTGATGACGCTTGAACGGAGCAACCTGACCAAGGCCCAAACGATGACGATTGCAGCCATTGAAGAAAGTCTGCCAGACCTTGTCGAAGCCAGGGATGTCGTTGACGGCTTCCATGAAATCCTGCGCCACAAGTCCAAAGATGATCTGGACGCCTGGATCGACCGTGCGATTAAAAGTCTGGTGGCCTCCTTCGCCAACGGCGTCATCCGTGATAGGGCTGCGGTCCAAAATGCGATCACCTCAAAGTGGTCGAACGGTCAAACCGAAGGGCAGATTACCAAACTGAAACTTGTCAAACGGCAGATGTACGGACGGGGAAAACTCGATCTACTCGAGGCGCGTGTCGTCGGAGCGTCCTGATGCCATCGAGATTGCGTCAGAGCCCTTATTCCACGCCTAATCACAGCCTGCTTTCCCAGAGCCATTTTCATTGCGAATTCGCCGGGCGTGATATGCCGCTGTCCGCAAGGGATGGCAGGGAGACTTCCGCTTCCAGCCCATAATGATTGGACCCCATATTATCCTCAATGCGATCAAGTCTCTCGATATAGGCTGGCGAGCGTACAAAGATATGATCGATCGGGAGGCCGAGCGCCGGAGCGTTGACAGGCCAAGTTCGCGGTTCATCCCAGTACGAGCGAAGGCCCGTCTGCATCAGGAAAGACTGAATATCCGGTGACAATAATGATGAATTGAAATCCCCTGCGACAATGATTGGACCCTCAATCTTCTTCAGCCGGGCTGCCGCACTTCTGAGTTCTTTACTTTGATGGACGTCGAAATAGGGTTTTGCTAGATGCATCGCCACAATCGTCAAATGGGTACCATTGACGCTTATAGCCGCCTGCAAAAATCGATTATGGTAAAGCCTGCCCATGCTTCCGAACTGTGCTCTATCGAGCGGAAATTTAGACATAACCATCATGTCGCAGGCGGAGACAAGCACGCCACATCCGGCCCTATAGGGATAAACCTTGGAAAGGGCGGAGAGTTCGTCGGCAAGCGGCCTGGATTCGAGAGTATAGATGATATCTGCGTCCGCCTCTTCGAGCCAACGGGCAATCTCTGCGCCGTTTCGATTGGTACGCAGAATATTGAACTCGATCACTTTGAGCCTCCGCCTGTCCTCCTCCGCCATAATTGTTGATTGAGATGTTCTCTCGTTCAGGTGCCAGACCCACAGGCACATCATCACCGACGCCGCCAGAGGCAAAGCCAGCCACGCGGACCTAGCGAGAAAAAGGAGGGAGAGCGAAAATAACAGCGCAGCTGCCGCGAGATGAGCTCGTATGCCGCCCAAAAAAGCTGCAGGCCAATTATCCGCCAACGAGGGAAGCAAACCCAGAAGAAGGGCTAAAATCGCGCACACTCCGATCAAGGTCGAAAGCAAAGTCATAATCATTCCCGGAAAGGGCCTGCGCCATGTCTCGCTGTCCGCTTTGCTGCAATGAAAAACGGGTGTCTGCTTAGGCGTTCGAAAAAAAATCTTCAAAAATGGTATTCAACTATCGCATTGAAAATATGGCATTGACTTGAGTTGGTAAAGTTACGAAGCACCATATCATGCCGTTGGCCTGCCCTATTCAGAAAAACGCATGAAGCAATGGGCGACGATCAAAGCTCAGGTCCGCCTTCGAGCGTGTGTTCGCCAGGCAGAGGGACAAAATGAGGCTCTTCATCCAAACCATCGTCGTCCACAGGGCGAAGGTGAAGATCGGCATGGCCAATATCGTCAACAACATGCTTCGCTACGCCTTCCATGAAGGGAAATGCGCGAACGCCTGACGACAAAGCCCGGAAAACGGGCCTAGACGCAGAATTCCACGACACCGAAATGCACGAAAAAATGCCCCGCCCTCGTAAACTCCGCCTGCCAAAGCCTCGGAGCAGGGTAGATCGAGGTGTCCAATTGGCACAGCGATGGCTGTCATGTGGCAAATGACTGCACCAAAGGGCTTCGATTATAGTGGCTGCATTCTGCCTATCCCTTCATGGGGCACGCTTCCGCTAAGCCCTTGAAAAGGCTAAGCTCGATATTCGCCCTTGTGGTCCAGTCCTGCGACTGAAAAAACTGACGAAATCGTCCCTGTACGTCTCGTCTCGACCGCACCATTCTCAGAATAAAGTACAACCACATCAGTTGGTCATGTGCAGACGTGTACCACGTCAGGACCATGCCTGGGGCGCTTTGCTTCTTTGCATGGCGTTGACGGCGCGTTTCCAGCGTTCGACGCGGCGGGTGTAGACCTCGCTTGTCTTTGCCTCGGAATGGCCGAGGATAGCCATCATCTCATACTGGCCGCAGCCCGGTTCGGCGGGGCCCTTTCTGACGCCTTGAGCCGAGAGATGCGCCGGACCGGCCTCGACGCACCGCTGCCGAGTTCCCTGCCGGCGAATCGGGCGCGGTGATCGTTGGGCGGCAGATAGCGCTTTCGAATCTGCCGGTCTGCTCCGCCGCTGCGGGAGCGCCTTCCGGAAATTCTCCCGGCTGAAAGCGAAGCGCGGCGCGCCCAGCAATTCTGCCGTCGTGATGGGCGGATGTCCCCAGGAGTTGTCGATGCCTTCCTGCCCAAAACTGAGGAAGGAAGGCGCGCATGCGCAAATCGAATTTCAGCGACGATTGGAAGCAGACAATCGGCAACGCGCGGAATGCGAAAGGTTTTCTTCTCCGGAAGGGACTTACGAATGATGCTCTGCTGTCCCGTGTGGCCGGTTGCTTGTCCGGAACTCCCGCGGCCCGTAGCCGGTTACCTTTCTGAAAGCGCGCGCGAAATTGGCGGGGGAGGAATATCCCATCTCAGCCGAAACCGAGGTGATCGTTCCGTTGGTATGCCGAAGCAGTTCGATCGCCCTCTGGATCCTGATCGCATTCGCCATGCTGCGAAAATCGGTACCGGTTCGGTTCAGTTCGCGTTGCAGTGTCCGGATGCTGATGTCCATCGCGCGCGCCGTGCTCTCCAACGAGATGCTGCCGGCGCGGACCTGCGTGCGAAGCTGTTCGACAACCACGTTGAGCATGTCGCGCGGTGCGCCGCCCCGTCTTGCTCTCATGACATCCTCGATGGTGACAATCGATCTTGCATCGCGGCGCGGGTTTGCTGCGAGATGATGGCGCTCGATCACAGCCGTCACCACCGGCGCGCCAAAGACGACAGGGCACTGGAACACCGTTTCGAGCGCTGCTGTCTGGCGGGGCTTGGCGATGTCGAGTTCCACCCGCAACGGGGTCCAGTAGGCGGGCAGATAAGCTCTCATCACGCTGAGAAGCACGCCGGCCGCCGCAACCGCGATCGCGTCGTAGCCCTCACAGCCGGCAAGGGCGAATGCATAGCTGTATCGCACTTCGTTGCCGACGATAGCGACCGACATCCCATCGCCCGTACTGTGATAGGGCAGTGCGGAGATCGCCCGCTCGATGGCAAGGCCCAGCGTTTCCGCGCCAAGCAGGTAGCGACCATAGCTGCCGTAATTGGCGGCATTCATCGCGGGCACCATCAGGATGCCGATATTGGGTTCGCCCGCCGCTCTTGCCGCGGCGTTCAGAAACGAGACCACCGCCGCATGCGGAATGAAACAGTTCTGATCTTCAAGAAGTTCGAGATCGAAGCCCGCGGCGCGATTGGCCCGCCGCAACGCCCGCTCTCCCAGCTCCTGACGGACAAAGTAGGGTACGCCATGCAGTATGCGGCTGGAAATGACGGGTATTTCAGTCATATCTGCAAATCCTACGTCGGAGCCGGGTTTGGCGCAAAATGAGTGGTTGCGAATTTCTTTCGTTGCTACGCATTGTCTTGTGGATGTCCAGGAGAAGCGAAGTCTCCTTCAGGGGCATGCGCACAGATATGACCTTAGTCGCGTAAGCCATAGGCCATCGACACGTGAATATCAGGCGAGCCGATCAGTCGTCGCCCGTCATGTTTTAATGGTCGTGCCTTTCACGCAAATGACAGATCTGGATACAGTTGAGATTCTTCTCCCTCAAGTAAAGGGAGAATATTTCGTCTTGCCTGTATCCCCAAGCATTTTCAGCCGCCATCGCCCGTCCTGATGGGCCGGCAGCCATGCGCGGTGGCGAGGCTTGTGGAGCGCGTTCTCTAAAAAGTGGATGCCGGGTCTCGATCCGGGAGTGCAGCAAAACAAAGAGAAAGAGCATCGCCGGTGGTCCAATTCTTCACCGTAAATGCTCCATGGAAGGATTGAGCTATGATGATGCAAACTGGCAGGCTTGCCGGCAAGGTGATGCTGGGTCTGGCGGGGTCTCTCGTCGCATTTTCTGTGCAGACGGCCAATGCAGAAGACTGGCCAAGCATTGTCGAGGCGAAACAGATCGCCGAGGAGGGCTACGTCTACGGGCTGCCGATCGTGATGAATTACGCGATCATGTACGACTATGCGGTCGATCGCGACTCAGATCAGTTCAAGGCCCCCTTCAACGAGATCAAGAACGAGGCGCGGGTCTACACCTACAAGGACACGACGATCATCAGTCCGAACAGCGATACGCCCTACTCGGTTGCGTCTCTCGATCTGCGGGCGGAACCGGTCGTGCTGTCGGTCCCGGCGGTCGACAAGCGCTACTACTCGGTGCAGCTGGTCGATGGCAATACCTATAATTTCGGCTACATCGGCAGCCGCGCGACAGGCAGCGACGCCGGCGACTACATGATCGCCGGGCCGGACTGGAGCGGCAAGACGCCGGAGGGCATCAAGAAGGTGTTCCGCGCGTCCACGCAGTTTTCGCTGGCTATCTATCGCACGCAGCTCTTCGGCCCCGATGACATGCCCAATGTCGAAAAGGTCCAGGCCGGCTACAAGGTGCAGACGCTTTCCGCCTACGCCGGCGAACCCGCCCCGGCGGCTGCCCCGGCCGCCGATTGCCCGAAGGTCGACAAGGACCTCGTCAAGACCAATTTCTTCGAGTATCTGGACTTCGCCCTTCAGTTCGCCCCTGCGTCTTCCGCCGAAACCGAGATCCGCGCCAAGCTTGCCAAGATCGGCGTCGGCCCGGGCAAGTCGTTCCAGTTCAAGGACATGCCGCTTGAGCACCGGCTCGAAGTCGCGCTCGGCATGCGTGACGGTGACGAGAAGGTGAAGGCGTACCTCGCCGACAAGCTGTACAAGGCGAATGGGTGGTCGATAAGCGATCTTTGGGGCGATGCCGCGTTCGTCGACGGCGACTGGATCAAACGCGCGGCGGGCGCGTCCGCCGGCATCTATGGCAATGATGCCGCCGAGGCGGTCTACATCCTGGGCAGGAACCTCGCCAATGGCGACCTGCTCGATGGCAGCAAGCAAAGCTACACGCTGACGTTTCCGGCAGGAGAACTGCCGCCGGTCGAGGCGTTCTGGTCGATCACCATGTACGACGGAAAGACGCAGTTGCTGATCGAGAATCCCATCAACCGTTACCTGATCAATTCCCCGATGCTGCCGGAACTGAAGAAGAATGCGGACGGCTCGCTGACGCTCTACATTCAGAAGGACACCCCTGGCGCGGAGAAGGAATCGAACTGGCTTCCGGCGCCGGACGGGCCGATCTATCTGGCGATGCGCATGTATTGGCCGAAGACCGGAAAACCCTCCGTTCTGCCGGTCGGGCAAGGTACCTGGCAGCCTCCGGCCCTCGAAACGGCGAAATAGGCAGACGACCTCGCGCCGCTCATGTGGCGGCGCGACAGCCGGCGAGGACCGGGCCCGGCGCTCCCGTCCGGTCTTCGACGCGCAATGCCATCAAACCTTTCGGGAATGATGTTTCCGGATTGCGCAAGCGGCTTCAGGCGGAATGATGCCCACGTGGAGGAAAGAGAACAATGGTGCCCATGAAAAACCTGGTCTGCTTCACTTTTGCGGTGATGCTTGCGGGCGCAGTCCGCGCCGAGGCGCCGCCCGTCATGAAGATGACGACGCCCATCCCTGAAGCCATTGTCACGCCGGAAAGCGTGGAGACCCGTCTTGGAACGCTGAACTTCTTCGACGGCTATCCGGACGATGCCACCGCGAACCTGGTCTACGACAACCTCGATTTCATGCGCGGCGTCGAGGCATTCCTGAACGCCATGCCCGGGGCTTCGGCGGAAGCGATGCGGGTCGGGTTTGCAAGCCAGGGCGCGGACAACAACCAGTCCGTTCTGGTCTTCGAGGATCTGATGGACTCGCATTCGCTGTTCCTGACAGGGAACACGGAAAGCGTCTACAATCTGGCCTGGCTCGACACCAAGACGGGGCCGCTGGTGATCGAAACGCCGCCGAATATTCTCGGCTTCATCGACAGCCACTGGTTCGAATATGTCGGCGATATCGGCAATGCCGGTCCTGACAAGGGCAAGGGCGGCAAGTATCTGCTGTTGCCCCCGGGCTATGACGGCGAGGTGCCGGACGGCTATTTCGTGCTGCGCTCGCCCACCTACGGCAACCTTCTGTTCTTCAGGGGGTTCATGGAGGACGGAAGCACCACGACGGCGGTCGACAACAACAGGAAGTTCACCAGGGTTTACCCGCTGTCGGAAGCCGACAATCCGCCGCCGATGACCTTCATCAATGCGTCCGGAAAGGTGTTCAACACCATCCATGCCAATGATTTCCATTTCTACGAGGAAGTGAACGATATCGTTCAGCATGAACCGAACGATGCCTACCACCCCGAGGTGCTCGGTCAGCTCGCCGCGATCGGGATCGTCAAGGGCAAGCCTTTCGCGCCGGACGAGCGGATGAAGAAGATCCTCACCGATGCCGTGGCCGTCGGCAACGCCACGGCCCGCACCATCACCTTCAGGACACGCATCGAGGAGGCCTATTACTATCCCGACAGCGCCTGGTTTACCGGGTTCGTCGGCGGCAGCTATGAATTCCTTCTTGAGCCCGGCGTTCGCTTCCTCGATGCCCGGACGCTGTTTCACTACTACGCGACCGGGATAACGCCGGCTATGGCGATCAAGCGCGTCGGCGTCGGTTCGCAATACGCGGCCGCGACCATGGATGGCGACAAGAAACCTTTCGACGGCGGTTCGACCTACAGGCTTCGACTGCCCCCGAACATCCCGGCCAAGGATTTCTGGTCGCTCGTCGTCTATGACAACCAGACCCGCTCGATGCTGCAGACCGACCAGCCGTTTCCGAGCATCGGCAGCGACAAGACGGATATCGTGGTCAATGCCGATTCATCCGTCGATATCTGGTTCGGTCCGACGGCGCCGGAAGGCCACGAGAACAACTGGGTTCAGACGGTGCCCGGAAAGGGATGGAACGTCGTGCTGCGGCTCTATGGTCCATTGGAATCATGGTTCGACAAGTCATGGAAGCCGGGTGAAATCGAACGGATCAATTAATCGGATAGCGGGCTTGGCGCAGGGGTTGGGTGTCGGACGCCCTTATTCCCGGGACGATGACCCGTTCATCGGGCAGCGATCCCCGGATCGCGAACCGACCGGCTTGACGGTTTGAATTGGTTTCGAGTGATTTTGGTGAATGAACAACCTATCGTCAGCGATCTCGTCGCTATCGTGCAAACATCCCTTGCCCCTGTCTTCCTGCTGGCGGGCACCGCGGGCTTTGTGAGTATCTATACGATACGACTGGGGAGAGTTTCGGACCGTTTGAACGAGATCGCGGACAGCGGACGGGCGCTGCGCGAACAGGACCCGGACCTGCGGCTAGGGGCGCTGACGCTTGTGGTCGCCATGATCCTCGGCGCGGTTGCGGCGATCTGCACGGGCAGCGCGATCCTGAACCTGCTGGCCGGCGCGCTCGAGATCGGGTTGCGCGAGGAAAACCTGTTGTGGCTCTTCGGCGGCGCGATCGTATCGCTGATTGCGTCGCTCGTCGCATTTCTGTTCGAGCTGCTGGTCTGCGCCCGAACGATGTTGCGGCAGTTGAGAATGGATCGAATGCACAGATGGCTTGAATGATGAGGCATTTCCGGCAGGACAGACGCGCCCGTTATGGCGGTTGAACAACCGATCCGCATGCCGACAACACTATGGGAGACAACATGAAAATCCGCCTGGTTTCGTCTCTTGCCGCGATCGGCGTCTGCCTGGCATTTCAGCAGACCCGGGCTGCAGACATCTACCTGCCGATGACGCCGAACATCCAGGAGGCCTCCACGCCCGAGGGCTGGACGTTTACCTTCGCGCCTTATTTCTGGGCTGCCGGAATTTCGGGAGACATTGCCCAGTTCGGGCTTCCGCAAGTGACCGTCGACGCAAGTTTCGACAATATCTTCGACCATCTCGATGTCGGTCTGATGGCGATCGGCGAAGCGCGCTACGGGCCGTACAGCGTGATCGGCGATGCCATCTACATCAAGCTGTCCGGTCAGACCGGTTCGCCGGTTGGCAACACCGCCGCCTCCGTTAAGCTGGAAACCAGCACTTTCGCAGGGCTGCTCGGCGCCGGCTATACCTTCGCGGAGGATGAGAAATACCGGCTTGAAGTCGTCGGCGGTCTGCGGGTCTGGTCCGTCGACAGCACGCTTTCCATCACCGGCGGCGCCTTCGACGGTCGGTCGAGAAGCGATAGCGCCACATGGGTGGACGCCATGGCCGGCTTGCGCGGGAGCTATTTCCTGACACCGAAAGTCTATTTGACCGGATGGGGCTTCATCGGCGCCGGCGGCGCCGATCTCGACTGGGATGTGGCAGCGACGATCGGCTACCGGTTCAACGACACGGTCTCGGCGGTTGCCGGGTACCGCGCGCTCGGGGTTGATTACAACAGCGATGGGTTCGTCTTCAACGTCGTCGAGCAGGGTCCGATCATCGGCCTGTCGCTGCGGTTTTGAGTGCCCTCCGGATCTCGTCCCGGCGCGCATCCGGACCCGGGAACGCGCATGCTTTCCGCACAAGGCGCATTTGGTGGCTG
>NZ_CFHTCS010000142.1:0-10368 GCF_984369615.1 Martelella sp.
CGGGCCAGGAGGAAACGCCGCTTGCCGACTTCATGAAGGACAGGCTCGGCGGCAAGCCGGAAGTCGCCGACCGACTGCATCTCGGTCCCCTGTCGCTGATCGTGCGCGAGACCGATGACGCGCACAATGTGGTGTCCGTCGGCGTCTGGCGCGAACCTTTGGAGGAGGAGGCGTCGCAGTTTTTCCCGCCTTTCTGGCAGCGCGCCGTGCGGCGCCTGCTGCGCAAGGGGCTTTGAGCCGATGCCGCGCATCCCTGGGAGCGGTTTTGCCTTTTGGCTTTTCTGACCTCTGTCATTGCCGCCAGCAACGTTTTTGACTAGGAATCGATGCGCCCAAGATTGATTTTGGCGATGCTGTTCGCACCCGACGTCGAAGGCCGGCATGCCGAGGATCGAGGACAGACCTCTGCCGGCCCGAAAAATCCCGAAGCGCCGGCCTGCCGGCCCTTCCAACCGCAAAAGAGGAAGACATCCATGCCTGCCTTCAAGACTCTCGATGACCTTTCGGACCTGACCGGCAAGCGCGTCCTGGTCCGCGTCGACCTGAACGTGCCCGTCAGCGAAGGCCGGGTCACCGACACCACGCGCATAGAGCGGGTCGCCCCGACCATCCTCGAACTCTCCGGCAAGGGCGCCAAGGTCATCCTGATGGCCCATTTCGGCCGTCCGAAGGGCCAGGTCGTGGCCGACATGTCGCTGAAGCTGATCGTTCCGGCCGTCGAGGAAGTACTCGACCATGATGTGAAATTCGCCGATGACTGCGTCGGCCCGGATGCCGAGAAGGCCGTCGCGGCCATGCATGACGGCGACATCCTGCTTCTCGAAAACACCCGCTTCCACAAGGGCGAGGAGAAGAACGATCCCGACTTCGTGGCCGAACTGGCGAAAAACGGCGACATCTACGTCAACGACGCCTTCTCCGCCGCCCATCGCGCCCATGCCTCCACCGAGGGTCTCGGCCACCACATGCCCGCCTATGCCGGCCGCACCATGCAGGCCGAGCTCGAGGCGCTGGAGAAGGGTCTCGGCGATCCGAAGCGTCCGGTCGTCGCCATTGTCGGCGGCGCAAAGGTCTCCACCAAGATCGACCTCTTGGAAAACCTGATCGAGAAGGTCGACGCGCTTGTCATCGGCGGCGGCATGGCCAACACCTTCATCGCCGCCAAGGGCATCGATGTCGGCAAGTCGCTGTGCGAGCATGATCTTGCCGGCACGGCGCGCGCCATCATGGAAAAGGCGGAGAAGACCGACTGCGCCATCGTGCTGCCGGTCGACGGCGTCGTCGCCCGCGAGTTCAAGGCCCATGCGGCAAACGAGACGGTGGCGATCGATGCCATTCCCGCCGATGCGATGATGCTCGATGTCGGCCCCGACTCGGTCAAGGTCGTCAACGAATGGATCGGCAAGGCGGAAACGCTGGTCTGGAACGGCCCGCTCGGCGCATTCGAGATCGCGCCTTTCGACGCCGCCACGGTCTCCGCCGCGCAATTCGCCGCCGAACAGACCAAAGCCGGCAAGCTCACCTCGGTTGCCGGCGGCGGCGATACGGTTTCCGCCTTGAACCATGCCGGCGTCAAGGATGAATTCAGCTATGTCTCGACCGCCGGCGGCGCCTTCCTCGAATGGATGGAAGGCAAGGTCCTGCCGGGCGTCGACATTCTGAAAAAGTAAGCGTCGCGACAGACAATGGCATGACGAATGAGGCGGCCCGCGCGGCCGCCTTTTTGTTGCCTCACGACGGACGAATCATCACCACCAGCGCCGTCATCGCGAAGGCAAAGAGCGCGATCTTCCAGAAATCCATACGTTTTCTCAGGCCCGGAAGGCCGAGCGGCCTGATGATCTGAACCGCCATGGCGGCGATGAGAAGCAGCGATATCAGCTTGGCCATCAACGTCCCTGTCCGCCCTGTCGCGGGCGGTTTGTGGTGAGCTTTGCCCCGTCATAGCGCGCAGGAAACGGCGCGTCACCCGTAACGGATTGATTTCTTCAGTGCATTCCCGCTACGCGGTGGTAATATTGCCGGAACAAGCCGGGCCGTGCCGCGTTGCGCTTAAACCCTTTCTATGACTTTCATTCACCCAGGCGACTTGATGAAACGCAATCTCTTCCCTGTTTTCGCGCTGCTCCTCGGCACGCTCTTCCTGTTTTTCGGCAACGGTCTCCATGGTCTTCTCCTGCCGCTGCGCGGCACCGCGGAAGGCTACAGCGACACGGCCCTCGGCTTCATCGGCACGTCCTGGGCGTCCGGTTTCGTGCTCGGCTGCCTGTTCGCGCCGAAGCTGATCATGCGCATCGGCCATGTGCGCGCCTTTTCCGGCTTCATCGCGCTGATCTGCATGGTGGCGCTGATCACCGGCGTCTTCGTCAACCAGTATGCCTGGATCGGGCTCAGGGCTGCGACCGGTTTTGCCATGGCAGGCACGCAGATGATCATCGAGAGCTGGCTCAACGAGCGGGTCGACAACAAGAGCCGCGGCACGGTCTTCACCTTCTACACCGGTATCACGCTGTTCGGCGTCGTCGGCGGCCAGCTCGCCGTCGGTTTCGGCAACCCCAACACGCCGATCCTGTTCATGGTCGCCGGCATCGTCTACTGCATCGCCATGCTGCCGACGACGGTCTCCAACGCCGCCTCGCCGCGGCCGCTGCAGGCCGTGCGGATCGACCTGAAACTGCTCTACCGCAACTCCCCGGTGGCCTTTTTCGGGGTTCTGCTCACCGGCATCGCCAACGGCGCCTTCGGCACGCTGGTGGCCGTGTTCGCCGCCCGCGCGGGCCTGCCGGACAATCAGGTCGCCTTTCTGGTGACGGGCGCCATTCTCGCCGGCGCGCTGGCGCAGGTGCCGGTCGGCCGGCTGTCGGACCGGATGGACCGGCGCCATGTGATCGCGGGACTTGCCGGCATTGCCGCCGCCGCCGCCATCGCCACGCTCATCCTCAGGCCCGGCAGCACGACGCTGATCGTCCTGATCGCGATCTACGGCGCGACGGCCAACGTGCTCTATCCGATCACCGCTTCGCACGCCAACGACTTCGCCCGGCCGGAAGACTATGTGAAGATCGCCAGCGGCCTGCTGTTCCTGTTCGGCATCGGCACGATCATCGGCCCGACGGTCAGCGGCCCGGTGATGACGATATTCGGCCCCTATTCCCTGTTTATCGTCACCGCGAGCGCCCATCTGCTGATCCTCGTCTATGCCATCATCCGCTCGCGCATCCGCGCCGCCATTCCGGTGGACGAACGCGACACCTTCATGGCAATGCCGGACGCGGCGACGCCGGTCTCCACCACCGAGGGCGTCGCGCTGAAAAACCCCAATCGCGACGCCCCCGCGCCCGACGACCAGGAAAGGAGGGAAGACCATGCCGCCTGACGACGACAACGACGAACGTAAACCACCGAAAGGCCAGTATATCATCGGCGCCGACCTTGAAGAGCATTCCGTCGAGGCGCTCAACGGCTTCGTCGCGGATCTGCGCCACGAGATCGAGCGCATCGAGGCTGCCATTTCGAAGAAGGGAAGCGGCCGCGAGACCGCCGAAAGCCTCTTCAGGAAGAAATGACCCGCCTTTGCCGAAGGTCGTTAAGCAGATATTAACCTTTCCAAGGTGTTATAGGGCATCCGCCATGCGGAGTCGGGATTTCTGTCTTATTCCGATCATCACCCTTTGACTTATGAGCCGCCCCTCGCGGCTCTTTTTTTTGCGTCCCGCGCAATCGGCGGTGGGTATTAACCCTTCATTAAGAAACGGGTTGCGGAAATGCGCTACAGGTATAAGTGTTGTCGACGTTGTTGAAGACCTGCCGCACAGCGTATCGCGGCGGTCGGCGTAGCCAGAGTGTGCAGATGAGCAGTACCGGGGCAAATCCGATCAATTTCGCGGGACGGGCCGCCAATTCACCCCAGTTCGAGGCCCTTTATGCCGAGGGCATGTCGCTGGTCGAGGAGACCGCCGCCTATCTCGACGGCCCCGGCCGGGCTGCTTCGAAACACCTGAACCCGAAGGCTGCAGCGCTCTACTCCGCTGAATCGATCCGTTTGACCACGCGGCTGATGCAGCTTGCCTCCTGGCTCTTGCTGCAGCGTTCGCTCAATTCCGGCGAAATGACGCGCGAGCAGGTGGTCCAGGAGCGCCGCAAGCTCAGGCTCGGCGGCGGCGGAAACGAGGACGGGATTTCCGCCTGGAGCGAACTGCCGCCCGGCTTCCGCGATCTCGCCGACCATGCGACCCGGCTGGAGACCCGCATCCGCAAGCTGGACGAAAGCCTGATGCGCGAGAACGCCGCTCCCGAAGCCGCCAACAACCAGGTCATCGCCCAGATCGACCTCCTGCAGACGGCGTTTGCACGGCGGTAGAGAGCGGCCTGCCACTCTCTCCCTGCGGCGGAGAAATCAGAAGCGTCTTTGTGGCCCATCAGAGAAGGCCGGGCGCCGTCGTTTCCGATCTCGGACTGCTGACAAACCCATCCATTCTACGGACGTCACCCTCGGCCTTGTGCCGAGAATCCAGCCACATCGCCACATATGCGGAGCTTCTGTTTTGCATCAGTCTGAATTGTTTCGTCTTTCCAGCCGAAACGCCTGTCGCGGCGAGACGTGCTCAGATGCTCGGACAGGCCCAAGCATTGACGAATGAGGGTGCAGTAACTTCTGTCAACAAACCAAAGGCCGGGCGCTTTCGCGTCCGGCCTCCTCTCTTTCGTATTGTCGCCTGACCTCAGAATGTCTGCGTCAGCGAGATCTTGAAGGTCCGGCCGGGTTCCGAATAGAAGCTCTGCGGCTGGTCCATCGTCGCGTCCTGCAGTTCCAGGGCGTCGTAATAGGTCTGGTCGAACAGGTTGTAGACGCCGGCCTGCAGCGTCATGCCCTCGAAGCGCTCCGGCGCCCACCATGCGGTGACGTCGACGATGCCGTAGCCCGGCGCCTTGAAGTCGGCCGTCGAGCCGTCCGGCACCTTGGCGGACAGGATCCAGTTCGAATTCACGCCCCAGGTCTCGTCGTTATAGCCGCCGCCGATGACGGCCTTGAGCGGCGCCACCGAGCCCAGGATTTCGTTGGTATCCATGTTGAAGCCGCGGGCGAAGGCGAGCGAGGCGTGGATGTCCCAGTTGTTGATGAACGACTTCTGGAAGCTCGCCTCGAGGCCGGCGATCTCGACATTGTCGATATTGACGGTCTGGGTGATGCCGAAGGGATAGAGACCGGGCGCGATGCCGACATCGCCGGGCTCGACCGACTGGGTATCGATGAAGTCCTTGTAGCGGCTGTAGAAGGCCGAAATCCGGCCGCCGTCGTCGTCATCGCCGAAATTGGCGCCGAGCTCGAAGCCCCAGCTCGTTTCCGGCTTGAGGTCGGGATTGCCGATCCTGAGGTAAGTGCCCGGACCGCCGTAATCGACGTAAAGCTCGCCCGGCGTCGGCGCGCGGAAGGCGGTGGAGAACTGACCGTAAAGCTGGGTGAAGTCGGTGAGGTCGTAGGTGGCGAGGATCTTCGGCGAGATACGCCAGTCGCTTTGCCCGTCCGGCAAGCCGTTGTAGTTCGGGTTGTTGGTATAGGCCTCGGTTTCCTTCGGGTCATACTGGTACCAGTCGAAGCGCACGCCGGGGGTCAGCGCAAAGCCGCTGTCGCCGAAGAGGATCTCGTCATGGGCGTAGAGACCGAGGACATAGCCGTCCACATCCGGCGTATCCGCCTGGTTGGTGTGGAGGAAATTGCAGGAGCTGAAGGGCGAATAGGGTCCGGGACCGCAATTGTCCTCGCCGCTCGAATACTGGCTCGTCTGCGAATAGTAGAAATCGCCGCCGATGGTGAAATTGTGGTAGAGCGAGCCGGTTTCAATGCCCTTCTGAGCCCAGCCCGACCAGCCGTAGCGCTCGTCCTCGGTCTTCGACGTGCGCGAATAGGGACCATAGGGCGGGGTCGGACGCGCGCCCGGCAGGCGGGTGCCGCTGGTGCCGCTCTCACGCTCGCTCTTCAGCCAGTAGAACGTGCTGAAGGCGCTGTCGAACAGGCCTTCGGCGGCGATTGCCTCGTAGTTGTAATCGATCGAGACCCGGTCGCGATGCTTGATCTCGCTGCCGTTCCAGTCATCCTGCGCATAGGTGCTGCCCTGCTCGGTCAGGAGTTCGACATCCTTGTCGCGGTCGTAGCGTTCCAGTGTCAGGCCGAGCGTGTGGGCGCCCATGAACTGCTGGCGCAGCTTGAACAGGAGATTGTTCTCGTCGAAGCTTGCCGGGTTGGGCTCGCTGCGGGTCGCGCCATAGCCGCCGACCGTGCCCTGGTTTTCCGTCTCGCTTCCGGAGCCGAGGTCGCCCTGGAACAGCATGGAGGTGTTGCCGGAGCGAATGGCGAAGGCGCCCTGGGCGTTGATGCTCTGGTCGGCGCTGTCATACATGAGACCGGTGCGTCCGCCCCAGCCCTTTTCCGGGTCGATCAGGTCTTCAGGCTCCAGGGTGCGCAAGACGACCGTGCCGCCGAGCGAACCGCTGCCGGAGCGCGAGGAGTCCGAACCGCGGACGATGTCGATCGTCGCGATCGAATCGAAGCTGAAACTGTCCATATTGCCGGCGGCATCGCCGCGCGCGGCGTCGTCCAGATAGGGAAGCTGAATGCCGTCGATGACGGTCGAGACGCGCGGCCCCTGCATGCCGCGAATATTGACCGAACCCGAATCGTCGCCGACAAAGGTGACGCCCGGCTCAAGCACGCGGGTGAAATCGGCAAAATCCGTGACGATGTTGGCGTCGAGCGCGTCGCGCGTCGTTTCCGTGGCAAGCGGCGTGTCCGCGATGCCATCCTTGCCGCCTGTCGTGGTCACATTGACCGGCGCCAGAACCGTGGCCTCAGCATCCGTTGTGGCATCCTGCGCGATCGCGGAATGTGTCAAAACAGCCGACGCCAGTGCGGTGCACGACGCCAGCAAGAAGGTGCGGGAAAGTCCCATACGCATCACCCAATCCTCTTGTTCTCTTCAGAACCTGGCTGGCTGACGCCGGGAAACCCCGAAACGAACTGGCTGGCTGGGCATTCTGTGCCGGCAGGCGCCGGCTTCTCGTGCCTAGGAGCTATAAAACATGAGTATTATTGTCAACAAAAATTGCCTGATTTTCGTCATAATTTCCGCACTGCGACAGCATGTCGGTGGATATCCAGCCTCACCCGGGCTAAGTTTCGCCGAAATGCGGGCGTTAATGGTGCGATCGAAACACGGGAGCGAAAGTGGATGGGGGTAAAGGCCGTATTGAAGCGCTGCGCCTGGACAGCCGGCGCAGCCCTTCTCTGTGGGGGGCTTTATCTCGGCGGCCTGCAGTTGACCGGCAATTTCCATGAGGTTCATGCCGGCGCGCTCTATCGTTCCGCTCAGCCGAGCGCCGACGATCTGACTGACTACGCCAAACGCCACGGCATCAGGACGGTGATCAATCTGCGCGGCGCGCATCCGGGCCGGGCCTGGTATGATCAGGAAATCGCCGCAAGCGAGGCGCTCGGGATCACCCATGTCGACTTCGGCATGTCCGACAGCCGGGAATTGCCGCTCGATCGCAGCCTGGAGCTTCTGGCGCTGATGCGCGACGCGGAAAAGCCGCTTCTCATTCACTGCAAGGCCGGCGCAGACCGCACGGGGCTGGCCGCGGTCATGTATCTGCAGCAACTGGCAGGCATTGACGAGGAAACGGCCGAATGGCAGCTCTCCCCGATCTACGGTCACCTCAATATTCCGATGACCGGCCCGTGGGCCATGGACCGGACCTGGGAACGGCTGGAAAAGGATTTCGGCCTGCCGAGCTGAGGAAGCCTATGCCGCATCGACGATGAAGCGGCTCCGTTCCTCCCGGAACCGCCGGGTGAGAAAGGCCCGCACCAGCGCGATGCGCGCAAGATTGCCGGTATCGGGGTGTGACAGCAGGTAGTAGGACCGCCGGAAACTGATCTCCGGCAGAATGCTGACAAGGCCCGGACTGTCGCGCACGACGAAATCATGCAGGATGCCGATGCCGATGCCCGCGCGAACGGCCTCGATCTGACCGGCGACGCCGGCGCAGCGAAACAGCCGGCCCGCAGACCGGCCGAGATGGTTGGCATAGTTCAGCGAGGAGGCATAGGCGTAGTCCTCCACGCCCGTCACCGCGACATGCCCGGACAGCGCGTGCTCGTCATTTGGCGTGCCGAACCGATCCAGATAGGCGCGCGCCGCATAGACGCCGAGCGTGTAGTCGGTCAGCTTGGAGACGACCAGCCTGCCCTCCTCCGGCGGGTCGAGCGTGATCGCAAGGTCCGCCTCGCGCTTCGACAGCGAGAATGTGCGCGGCAGCGGCACGAGCTCGACGACAAGGGCTGGATGCTGCTCCTGCAGGCGGCCAAGCTCGCCGGCCAGAAAATAGGTGCCGAGGCCGTCCGGCGCGCCGACGCGCACGGTGCCGGCAAGGCTCGCGCCGCGCGCCCGCGTATCCTCCGTGATCCCGAGAATTTCCGTTTCCACCCGTTCGGCGACGACAAGCAACCGCTCGCCCGCCTCCGTCAGCGTCGAGCCGGCTGGCGTGCGCTCGAACAACGGCTCGCCGAGCGCCTCCTCCAGCGCATTGATGCGGCGCGAAACCGTGGCATGGTTGAGCGTCAGCGCCCGGGCGGCCGCAAGGAACTGGCCATGGCGGGCGACCGCCAGAAAAACGCGCAAATGATCCCAGTCCATCGATGTCCTATAATTTTTGCACAACGGATTTGTAAAATATCCTGTTTCTTTGCAGAAATTAATAGGCAAGAGTACAGGTGACAGTCAAACCGAGATGCGACAGGATGCTCTCTTGCTTGCGTCACCCTCGGGCTTGACCCGAGGGTCCAGGCGGAACCGCTCCGCGACAATGGATCCTCGGGTCAAGCCCGAGGATGACGCTGAAGGGGACGGCGGGTCCTGTCGCCTGAAAAACCGGAGGAACCACCATGAAATCCATCCAGCACTTCATCAACGGCAAGATCGCCGCGGGCTCCGGCAGCCGCACCGTGCCGACCTACAACCCGGCAACGGGCGAACAGAGCGGCGAACTGTCACTTGCCAATGGCGCCGACGTCCGCGCCGCCGTCGAAGCGGCAACGGCCGCCTTCCCGGCCTGGGCGGAGACGACGCCGCTGCGCCGAGCCCGTATCCTGAACAGGTTCCTCGGCATTCTCGAAGACCGGAGCGATGAGCTGGCGAAGGTGATCACCGCCGAGCACGGGAAGGTTCATTCCGATGCGCTGGGCGAGATCCAGCGCGGCATGGAAGTGGTCGAGTTCGCCACCGCCGCCCCGCAGCTTCTGAAGGGCGAGTTCACCGAAAATGTCGGCACCGCCGTCGACAGCTGGTCGATGCGCCAGCCGCTCGGCGTCGTCGCCGGCATCACGCCGTTCAACTTTCCGGCGATGGTGCCGATGTGGATGTTCCCGGTCGCGCTTGCCTGCGGCAACTGCTTCGTCCTGAAGCCGTCCGAACGCGACCCCTCCGCCTCCCTTCTGATTGCCGAATGGCTGAAGGAGGCTGGCCTTCCCGACGGCGTCTTCAACGTCGTCCAGGGCGACAAGGAGGCCGTCGACGCGATCCTCGCCGATCCCGACATCCAGGCCGTCAGCTTTGTCGGGTCCACCCCGATCGCGCGCTATATCTACACGACCGCAACGGCGAGCGGCAAACGCTGCCAGGCGCTCGGCGGCGCGAAGAACCACATGATCGTGATGCCCGACGCCGACATGGACCAGGCCGCCGACGCGCTGATGGGAGCCGCCTATGGCTCGGCCGGCGAGCGCTGCATGGCGATCTCGGTCGCCGTTCCCGTCGGCGACGAGACCGCCGACCGGCTGATCGACAAGCTGAAGCCCCGGATCGCCGCCCTCAAGGTCGGCCCCGGCACCGATCCGGAAGCCGATATGGGCCCGGTCGTCACGGCGGCCGCGCGCGACAAGATCCTCGGCCTGATCGATTCGGGCGTCGAGGAAGGCGCGGACCTCGTTGTCGACGGTCGCGGCCTGAAGCTGCAGGGCTATGAGAACGGCTACTTCGTCGGCGCGACGCTCTTCGATCATGTCACGACCGACATGAAGATCTACAGGGAAGAGATCTTCGGTCCGGTCCTCTCGGTTGCCCGCGCCGCAAGCTATGACGAGGCGGCGCAGTGGATCAACGACCACGAATACGGCAATGGCACGGCGATCTTCACCCGCGACGGCGATGCCGCCCGCGAATTCGCCCACAAGATCAAGGTCGGAATGGTCGGCGTCAACGTGCCGATCCCGGTTCCGATGGCGTTCCACTCGTTCGGCGGCTGGAAGGCCTCGCTGTTCGGCGACCACCATATGCATGGCCCGGAAGGCGTTCGCTTCTACACCCGCCTGAA
>NZ_CFHTCS010000143.1:0-10068 GCF_984369615.1 Martelella sp.
AACCGGACTAAGTTTTATGCAGTTTAGATTTGTGCCTACATTATGATCATGTCATTTGACGTTCGGCAATTCCGCCTGGGCTTATATGCGGTATAGGCGTGTGCTTATACCGCTGCGAGCGCGGCAAGCCCGGCCATGGAGGCCGGCGTCGGCCGCGCCACCAGATCGGCCCCGTAACGCCTTGAAACATCACGAATAAGATTGCGCACCCAGAGATTGGCCGGACTTTTATGCGCGCGCTCATGCCAGAGGAGATAAAGCCGCATATTGCCGAAATCGCGCGGCGCGGGAACGACGCAAAGGCCATAATCCGGGTATCGGTCCACAACGAACTCGGCATAGGGCCGCGCCGTGGTGAAGATCAGGTCGGTGCGCGCGATCACCGGCGGCACCAACGCATACTCCGGCACGGAAAGCGCCACCCGACGATTGACGCCAAGCTGTTTCAGCCGTCCCCCGATGGGGCTGAAGGCGGGCCGGACGACCGAGCCGAGCGAGAGATGCGGCAAGTCGAGATAATCATCCATCGACATCGCGCCCGCCCTGGCAGCGGGATGGTCGGCCCGCAGGATGCAGGCGGTCTCGCAATCGAAGATCGTGCTGGAGCGCAGGCTTTCATGCGGCGCCGGCCAGTTGGCGACGAGAAGATCGGACGCGCCAGAGCTCAGTTGCTCGGTCAGATCGTCGCTTTCCGCCGGCGCAAAGAAATCGATCGAGGCTACCGGCGCTTCGTTGCGGAGCCTCTCGGCAATCGGCGGAATGAGAAAGCCGTTGAAACAGCTCATCGCCGAAATCCGCATGGCGAAGGCGGTGGTGGCCGGATCGAAGGCCTCTTCCGGGCTGATGGTCTCGCTGAGTTCCGCCAGGATGCGGCCAAGCGAGGCGCACACCGTCTCTCCCCGCTCCGTCACGGCCATGCCCTGCCCGCTCCTGACCAGAAGCGGATCGTCGAAAACCTGCCGCGCGCGCTTCAGCACGGCGCTGACGGAAGGCTGGCTTTGGCCGAGCCTGGCGGCAACGCGCGAAACATTCCGTTCGCTCAACAGAAGGAAGGTCGTGCGCAAAAACCGGACATCAATCGTGCCGTTCTGATCCGTGATCATGCAAATCGCCTTTCACATGCACAAAACGGTCTCCCGAAATAATGATATGCAATTTCCGTGCCGCACCACCGGCTTTCCGGCCATTCACGTCCGGGGAGAGCAGAAAAGCCGGGGCCGCGGACGCTCGAAGGTCATCGTCCCATTTCGCCAGCCTGCCAGCGTCGGCGCCGCCGTCGCCACGGCTTCCGCCGGGGTCTCGGCATCGAACAACACCACATTGGCAGGCGCGCCTGCTGCAATGGTCGCGGGTTGGCGTCCAAGCAAGCGCTCGGCCTGGGCGCAAACCATGTCAAACACGGTCTGAAGGTCGTCCGGCGTGCCGAGTTGGGCGATATTCGCATAGAGATTGGCCATGCGCATCAGCGAGGCATCGCCGAAGGGGGTGAACGGGTTCAGTACGTTATTGGTGGAAAGCGTGGCGACGCCGCCCGCCGCAATCAGCCGGTGTCCGGGCGTCATGCCGCGCGGCACAAGATGGGTGAATTCGCGACCATTGAGATAAAGATCGGTCGCCGGCAGCACGGTAAGCGCGATACCCGCCTCGGCAAGTCCCTCAAGCGCTTCGGCAAAGGCGTCAGGCTCAAGCGCGGAAAGCTTGGTGACGTGACCGATGGAGACGCGCCCCTGATAGCCGCGCCGTTTCGTCTCGGCGATGATTGCCGCGAGATTGGAGCCTTCCGGCTTCAGGTCGAAATCCACGTGGAAATCGACATTGACGCCAAAACGCTCGGCAAGATCGAAGATCTTCGTTACATGGACCGCCGGATCGGCATCGGTATAGGGGCAGCCGCCAACCTGATCGGCGCCGTTGGCCAGCGCCTCGGCCAGCATCACCTCCGTGCCCGGATCGTTCGTCAGCCCCTCCTGCGCGAAGGCGCAGATGATGATTTCGATCGCATCGGCATAGTCGCGGCGGATCGCCCTGATCGCCTCGAAGGAACGGAAGCCGGCGCGCGGATCGACCTCGACGAAGGCGCGTATCAGCATCGTGCCATGCGATATCGCCTGTTCGACCACTTTTGCCGCGCGGGCATAGACATCCGCCTCGGTGAAGGCGGCCTTGGCCTTCGCGGTTTCCCGCACGGCCTCGGCAAGCGTACCCTCGCACAGCGCGCAACGAGCGATGATCCCGGCCTTGTCGAGGTGGATATGGGTTTCGGTCAGCCCCGGCGTGGCCAGCCTGCCACCGGCATCAAAAGACGGCGCATCGCAGATGATGCCGCTTGCAACAGAGGCGATGCGATCACCGGCAAAGGCGATATCGACCGGCATGTCCTGCCCAGAAAGTTGGGCGTTGCGGATAAGAAAGTCGATCTCAGCCATCAGATCACACCAGCCGCCCGGCTTCGGCAACCTTGCACCCGGCCTTGAACACGGCGCGGCTCACGGGGCGCTCGGCCAGCGTTTCGGCAATGCTGCCGCAATCGACCAGCATGAAATCGGCGGGTGCGTCTTTGGCAAGCGGCTCCGCTCGACCGAGCACCGCGCCGGAGGCTTGGGTCACAAGCGCAAAGGCCCGCTCCAGGTCATCGTCAGCGCGGAAATCCTGCCGGTCGCAGATGATGCCGGCGCGTTCGATCAGATCGCCATTGCCGAAAGGCGACCAGGCATCGCGGATATTGTCGGAGCCGGCGAAGACCCGGACGCCTGCTTCAGCCAGTCGCCTGACCGGCGGCATCGGCACCGGACCGGGGCCGTTGGTCATGATCGAGACTTCGGCACGCGCCAGAAGCGCCGCCGTCCGGCTGAATTCCGCGTCGTCCAGCTCGCCAAGGCAGAAGGCATGGCTGACCGCCACCCTGCCCTGAAGCGACAGCGCGATCGTGCGCGCGGCGATCTGGCGCAGTTCGAAAGCGCCCAGCGCGCCGCCATCATGCAGATGCAGGTCGACGCCGACATTGTGCCTCTCGGCAACGGCAAAGACCGCATCGAGATGACCCTCGATATCATCATCAATGCCGGCCGGATCCAGCCCGCCGACGAGATCCGCGCCCGCCGCGACCGCCTCGTGCAGGAGGTCGGCCGTGCCGGGATCACGGATAATGCCGGACTGCGGAAAGGCGACAATCTCAATGTCGACCAGATGACCGTGGCTTTGTCTCAGCGACAGCACCTGCTCGAGGCCCTTGAGGCCGATCTCGGCGTCAATATCCACATGGCTTCTGACGGCGACCGTGCCGAGCGCTGCGATCTTCTCGATCAGCGCGCCGCCGCGCGCCGTCACGGGAAGCGCCACCGTGCGGCGCAGTTCGCGCTCGGCGGCGATCCGTTTGGCGACGGTATCACCCGGAATATGCGGAATGAAGGGAAGGCCGATCAGCGTCTTGTCGAGATGGATATGCCCGTCGACCAGCCCAGGCAGGATCATCCGGTCGGCGCCGTCGATCCGCTCTGCCGCGTCCGGCACCTCTGCCGCTCCTTCCGGCCCGAAACCGGCGACGCACCCTCCTTCGACCAGAAGCGTAACGCGCTCGCCCCGATGATTGCGGATGTTTTCAACGGCAATAGATGTGGGCAAAGGCTTTCCTCAGTCGATCAGGCGAAGGCGGCGGGCGGCGGCGACGCGGTAGAGCCGGTCGCCGCCCCAGGCTTTCTGCTCCTCGGAGGCGGAAAAGATCAGGCTGACGTCATGTTCGTCATAGGAGGCAATGGCCGCGGCCTTGATCTCCGGCCAGTCGGGAGCGGCGCGTTCGCGCATGTCCTGCACCTCATCGGCCGTGGGGAAGACCGGAAAGCCGATCTTCGGCACAAGCGCCGCGATCACCTGCCAGAAAGCACGGTAGAGCGGCTCCACCTTATCCTCGTCCACATGCGGGGTGACGAGGCGCATCCAGTGCATGCCGGTGACGGCGTGAAGCGCGGAAAAATCGAGCGTGAAGGCAAAGGCGACGAGCGAGACCTCGGTCATCCGCCGCACCGTGTTGTCGTGAAAGCGCAGCCGGTCGATCACCGGCGCAAAGCCCGGAAGCGCGCCGACAGCACGGATATTGTGCCAGAGCAGGTCGGTTTCGGTCTCGTAATCGCGGATGCCCTCGATCTCGGCGATGCCGGCCAGCACCTCCGCCGGATCATCCGTATCGGCGTCGAAACGACCAGGCCCCGGAAGCGGCAGATAGGTCGCCGCCCAGTAGCCAAGCGCGTGACCGACCTCGCGGGCGTCGTTCTTCAACACGCCATAGGCAAGCCGCATCAGCGGATGGGTTGCGCTTCCCGCGATGCCCTGCGTCATCGCCGGCAGATAGGTGCGGATCGCCCGGTCAATGCCGAGCCGCTGCGCCTCGCCGACAAAAAAGCCGCGATAATCCGCCTCGCGCGCACGCTCGCCCAGCGCTTCCTGCCAGTCGGCGGGATTGACCGGCGCCACTGGTTCCGGGACAGGCGGCACGGCATGGGCATCGCGATAGGCCTCGTACCATTCATCGAGCCGCTCGGGCGATGCTCCGAGCCGGTCGAGCGCAATCAACACCATCGGCACGTGATTGGCGAGCAAATAGGGAAATTCGACGCTGCGTGTCTGGGCCTTCGCCAGAACGGCATCGAGTGTCAGCGGTGTTGTCATATTGTCCTCCCCGGCTGTCAGGCCGAAACCTTTCCGCGCGGATTGAAATGCTGTTCGCGGTAGCCGGCAAGCTCTCCCCGGAAGCGCGCGGCGTCTTCCAGAAAGAAGGCCCGCGTCATGCCGTCGGCGATGCGGGCAATGCCGTATTTGATCCCGGTGATGCCATTGGACACCGGTCCAAGGCTTGGCACCGCGCCGCCATTGAACATATGGATGCGCGAGACCCAGCGATCGCTCACCGCATCCATCGGCGTCAGCTCGAATGTGCGCCCGAGATACGGCGCGTGCAAGACCGGCGGGCAATCTTCGCTGTTCGGCGGCGTGAAACGGTCGCGCCAATAGGCAAAGCGCCCGTTGAGGGGGACAAGCTCCGGCCGCATGGAAAAATCGATGCTGTAGCCGGTGCCCAGCAGAATGTGATCGGCCATCAGTGTGCCGTTCCTTGTCTCGGCGCGGATGCGGCCATTCTCGATGGCAAGCGATGTGATGCCGCTACCGAGTTCCATAATGAAATTCGGACAGGCGGTGGCGCGGTCATACTGGTCCTGCGTCGGCGGCACCTTCAGATCATAATAATGCCGCGAGAAGCGCCATTTCTCCACATCCGGCAGTTCGGCAAAGGCGCCGAGATAGCCCGGAAAATTGGTCCACGCCAGCACCTCGGTGCAGGCAAGCTCCTTAGCGCGCGCCACCATGGTGACACGCCGCGCGCCGTTCTCCAGCGCGGTCACCGCCCAGTCGAAACTGGAGGTCGCGGAACCCAGAACGATAACGTCCTTGCCCTTCAGATGGCCGTCTTCACCCTGCTCGGCGCTGTGTGTCCAGAACGCTTTGGGAAGCGCGGCGACATTTTCAGGCACATAAGGCCCGCCGCAGCCATCCATGCCGTTTGCCATGACCAGCCTCCGGCAGGTGATCTCGCCGGGCAGAGAGCCATTGCCGGAGATCGTCAGGCGCACGCCGTCGTCGGCCTCGGCCACCGCCTCAAGCCGGGTTTCATTGCAGACCGTCACGCCGCTCGCCCTGCGGAACCAGAGCATGTAGCGCATCCAGTCCTCGCGGCCGATCTTCTCGAGACCGGCAAAGATTTCGGCGCCGTAAACCGCTTCATACCATGCGCGCGGGCTCAGGCTCGGAATGCCGAAATCGGGTCCGGCCAGCGTCTTCGGGGAGCGCAGCGTCTTCATGCGCGCGGACGTGACCCACGGCCCCTCGCGCCCGGCCTCGGCCTGATCGATCACGAGAACGCCCTCGATGCCGCGACGCCTCAGCGCGAAGGCGGCCGAGAGCCCGTTCAGCCCGGCCCCGACAATCACGACATTGTAACGCGCCTCTTTCTCCGGCTTCTTCAGCCAAATCGGCGCCGCTGCCTCGATACAGTCCATCTCCCAGGCCGCGCGTGCGGCGAGCCGTTCAAGGCGTTGCTCAAGGTCGCCGGACAAGGGCGTCGAAAAGTCGGTCAGGCACTGCATTCTGGTTCCCGATCAGGCGTTTGCTCAATTTTCAGGCAAAACAGGCCGGATTTGTCTGATTTTTGGGCGATAATGTTCTTTTTTGTGATTTTTTACTTGAATTCTTTTTTTGTCAAGTGCGCTTGAGTGCGTTTTTGTTTGATGTATAGTGTTTATCGATCATGACATTCATTCCAACAACAAATGCATGACACAAAGGGGAACAGTATGAAAAACACAGACGCCGCAAAGCTTGCGACAGCGGGGCTTCTCGCCTGCCTGATGGGGTCCACCGCCCTTGCGCAGGACAAGCCCTTTTCGGGCATCACGCTCACTATCGCCTCTCAGAACGACCAGTTCGCGCCGGTGATCGCCGCGCTGGCGCCGAAATTCGAAGAGGAAACGGGCGCAACCGTGAAGGTCGACATTCTCGACTACGGCTCGCTCCTGACCAAGACCACCGCAGATTATATCGGCGATACCGAAGGCTACGACCTTGTCACCATGGATATCGTCTGGGCGGGAGAATACGCCGAAAACGGCTATTCGGTCGAGCTTTCAGAGCTGATCGAGCGCGATGCCGACGAGATCGACGTCGACGACATCTATCCCAAGCTGATGATGGGCCTCGGCAATTTCGAGGGCCGGCAGGTTGCTTTCCCCTTTGCCGGCTATGCCAATGTGCTGGCCTATAACAAGACCCGGCTGGATGCAGCCGGCCTTAAAGCGCCGACGACCATGGAAGAATTCGTCGCCGCCGCCGAAAAGCTGACCGATCCGGATGCCGGCCTCTACGGCTTTGTCGCCAACGGCCAGAAGGGCCCGGCCAGCGCCCAGGACTGGATGCAGTACAACAGCGAGATGGGCGGCGCGATCATGGGCGAGGACGGCATGCCGACGCTCAATTCCGATGCCAATGTGGAAAGCCTGAAGGTCTATCGTGACCTGTTCCGCAAGGCGGCGCCGCCCGGCGCTGCCGGCTATGACTGGGGCGGCCGCGAGGAAAGCTTCCGCCAGGGCGTTGCGGCGCTGATGCAGACATGGTCTGTCGGCGCGCCCGGCTATTACAATCCGGAGATTTCCAAGGTCGTCGATGACGTCGCCATCACCACCGCCCCGCATTCGGGCAGCGCGGCCCCGAGCTACGGCATCGGCGGCTGGGGCATGGCCATCAACGCCGACGTTTCCCCGGAAGAACAGGAGGCCGCCTGGGCCTTCATCAAATGGCTGACCAGCCCGGAGATCCACAAGGAATTCAATCTCATGGGCGCCGGCAGCTTCCTGCGCAAGAGCGAGATGACCGATCCCGACCTGCTGGAAAAATTCCCGTTCCTGCCGGTGCTTGCCGAAACTTTCGAGAACGGCAATTATGACTACCGTCCGCGCATCCCGGAATATCCGCAAATCCAGGATTTCCTCGGCACCGCGGTCAATTCCGTGCTGGTCGGCGATGCCGATCCGAAGGAAGCGCTCGACGCCGCGCAGGCGCAGGCCGAAGAGCTGTTCTGAGAACAGCGTTTGCATCAGCGGACCGCCCGTCAGCGTCCGGGCGGTCCGGCTCTCGCATGGATAGTAAAACCGAGGTTACGCGCGTGAGTGCGATCGCAGATCATCCGGGCATCGAACTGGTCGAACCCAAGGGCATGCCCTTTGCCGCGCGGCGAAAGCTGTTTCTCGTCATCATGGCCGTTCCCGTGGTCGCCTATGTGCTGGTGGTCGGCATCTGGCCGCTGGCGCAAGGCATCTGGTACAGCCTTTACGACTACAATCTGATCCGCCCGCAGCGGACGAAATTCGCCGGTCTCGACAATTATGTCGAGATCATCACCGATCCGGTAAGCCGGCAGGCGCTGATCAACACCGCGATCTTCACCCTCGGCGCGGTGTTCTTCGAACTGCTGCTCGGCTTCATGCTGGCGCTGGCGCTCTGGCGCGACGACCGGTTCAACCGGCTCGCGCTGGCGCTGATCCTGATCCCCGTCACCATCACGCCGCTGGTTGTCGGCCTCATCTTCAAGGGGCTGCTCGCCGCCGATTACGGCATGATCGGCTATTTTCTCGCCGAATGGGGCCTGACGGACCCGCGCGGCCTCCTCGCCGACCAGCACGCAGCGCTCGCCACCCTGATCTTCATCGATGTGTGGGAATGGACGCCGCTTGTGGCGCTGATCCTGCTCGCGGGCCTCAAGGCCCTGCCCTCCGACATTCTCGAGGCCGCCTCGGTTGACGGCGCGACGGGCCCGCAGAAGCTCAGGATCATCGTCATCCCGCTGATGCTTCCGGCCGTGCTGCTGGCGCTCATCCTGCGCACCGTCGATGCCTTCCGGGTGTTCGACACGGTCTATGTGGCAACCGGCGGCGGGCCGGGCAATGCCACCAACACGCTGATGCTGCATGCGGTCAAGCAGGGACTCGAGTTCTTCAATATCGGCCGCGCCTCGGCGATCGCCAACCTCACCCTCTTGATCATCGCGATCATCGCAGCTGCTTTCGTGATGATGATCCGCCACGCAGACAAGAAGGCGAACGGAAAATGACGGCAAAATACTGGTTTCAGGCGGGCCGCCGCGCCTTTCTCGTCGTCATGCTGGTTTTCTTTCTGGCGCCCTTCCTGTGGCTTGCAACCACGGCTTACAAGCCTTCCAGCGCGATCTTTTCGATCCCGCCGACCTTCGGTTTTTCGCCCACGCTCGATCAGTTCCGGACAATCTTCCGGCTGTTCGATGTCTGGAGCCTCTTGCGTTCGAGTGTGCTGATCGCCGCGGGCTCCGTGATCCTGTCGCTGGCGCTTGGCGTGCCGGCAGGCTATGCGCTGGCGCGCTCGAAAAGCCGCTATGCCATGGGCATTGCCTATTTCCTGATGGCGATCCGGATGATCCCCTCGGTCGCGGCCCTCATTCCGTTTTACCTGATGATGCGCGATATCGGCCTGCTCGGAAGCTGGATGTCGGTGGTGCTGATCAACTCCATGCTCAACTCCGCCTTCGTCACCTGGCTGATGTTTTCCTATTTTCGCGGGCTTCCGCCGGAGCTGGAAGAGGCCGCGCTGACCGATGGCTGCAGCCAGTTCGGCGCCTTCTTCAAGGTGGCGCTGCCGGCTGTGCGCGCCGGCATCATCGCCTGCGTTCTGTTCTGCCTGATGTTTTCCTGGAACGACTTCCTCTACCCGATGTTCCTGACGCGGCTTGAATCAAAACCGCTCTCGGTCGCACTTCTGTCCGCCTACGGCACCAAGGACATCACCTGGGGCACGCTCGGCGCGCTGGCGCACTTCTCCACCATCCCGATCGTGGTCGTGATTCTGTTTCTGAACCGCTATTTTGTGCAGGGGCTGACCAAGGGGATCCACTGAGGGCGGGTCTGTCGATGGCGAGACCTGGAAGCGGCAAAGCCGCCGCGAAGGCGGCGGCGTCAGACTGGCGACAAAGCAAACTCCACGCATTGCCGTCATGCTCGGGCTTGTCCCGAGCATCAGAGCAAGTTTCAGCGCGACAGGCGCATGCGACCAAAATCCATTTTGAAAACAGAATATCATCAACCACCCGCTCCGCTCGCAAGGAGGGGTGGCTAGATCCTCGGGACAAGCCCGAGGATGACGTGCATATGGGTGGCGAGGTTCGTCGACAAACTGAAGCCGCTGCGAAAGAAGCGGCCTTTTGGCAGCGCCTGCACCCGCTCAACCGATCTTCGGCGAAAGCGAGCCGTCGGCGTAGCGCCTGGCCATGTCCGACAGCGGGATCGGCTTGATCTTTTCGGCGTGGCCGGCCGTGCCAAAGGCTTCGAAGCGCTCGATGCAGAGCTTGGTCATCGCCTCCATGGCGGGCTTGAGATATTTGCGCGGGTCGAACTCCGACGGGTTTTCGGCAAAGACCTTGCGGATCGCGCCGGTCATGGCCATGCGGTTGTCGGTGTCGATATTGACCTTGCGCACGCCGTGCTTGATGCCGCGCTGGAT
>NZ_CFHTCS010000144.1:0-10047 GCF_984369615.1 Martelella sp.
CTTGCATAACCGGGAACGGTGAAGTCCCCGACCTCGAGCACGGCCGCACCGGCGTCGTCGTGCTTGCGGTCTGGATAGAGCTTGGAGACGTCGCGTCCGACCATCAGGCGGGCCATGTCGGAGGGTTCAAGCTCGGCCGCGTCATGGGTCGCCACCTTGTGACCGTCTCTGAGGACCGTCACCGTGTCGGCGATTTCCTTGACTTCGTTCAGCCTGTGGGAAATGAACAGCACCGCCACGCCCCGGTCCCGGATCGCCCGCATCACCTTCAGGAGCGCATCGGTCTCCACCGGCGTGAGAGAGGCGGTCGGCTCATCGAAAATCACCACCCTGTGCGGCGTCAGCAGCACCCGGGCGATCTGCACAAGCTGGCGTTTGGCAATCGAGAGCCGGGCTACAGGCGTTTCGGGATCGATATCGGCGCCGAGTTCGCCGACCGCCTTTCGCGCCTCGGCATTCATCACCCGGTCGTTGACGGCGAGGCCGCGACACACCTCGCGGCCAAGAAAGATATTCTGGGCAACGGTGAGATCGGGGGCGAGCAGGATTTCCTGGTGGACCAGCACGATGCCCATCGCCTCGGCCTCCGTTGGATTGGCGAAGGAGACCGACTGGCCGTCGATCCTGATATCGCCGCCCGACGGCTTGAGATTGCCTGCCAGAAGCCGCATCAGCGTCGACTTGCCGGCGCCGTTCTCGCCGATGACGGCGTGAACCTCACCGGCGCGCACCGCAAGGTCAATGCCGTGCAGCACCTCGATCGGGCCGAAGGATTTGGTCAGTCCGGCGGTCTTGAGAAGAATATCATTCCCGCCGCGCTCGTTGTCGTCGCGCATGGCCTCCCCCGCTCCACCGGAATGCGCTTCACCCGGCTTCCGTCCTTTCTCCCGGGCGCGCTCCACCGCGCCCGACGGGTCCAACCGCGCGGCCTATGCTTCGCCGCGACAGGTCCCTACCCTTTGGTAGCAAGGTTAGCCGCGTTCTTGATGTACGTAAACCATATTCTTGCGCATCAACGGTCGATACGTCGTTTTTCCGACGCGCCGGCCGACGTTCGGCAAGGCAAGAGCGAAGGACATGGTGTTGACGATCAGAGATTGCCGTTGACGCGATTGCGGCCGCTTCGTTTGGCCTCATAGAGATAGGAATCCGCCCGGTCGATATACTGTTCGAGCGTATCGCCGGCGCCGGGCACGGCGGAGTAGAAGCCGATGCTGACCGTCAGGCTCAGCACCACATCGTTGACCTCAGCAGGGCTTTCCGCCACGCGCTCGCGCAGCCTTTCGATAAAGGCCCGGACCTGGTCGGCCTCGCCCGCGAGCGTATATGCCACGAATTCCTCGCCGCCATAGCGGGCGACGAGATCGCCGGCGCGCTGGAAATGGGCATCGAGGATTTCGGCCAGATGCTTGAGGCAGGCATCGCCGAAAACATGGCCCATGCGATCATTGATCGGCTTGAAATGGTCGACATCGAGCATGGCGACGGTGAAACGCAGGCCGCGCATACGCGACAGGCCGAACTCCGCCTCGCCGCGCTCGATGAAGTGGCTGCGATTGTAAAGCCCGGTCATGCCGTCGGTTATGCTGACCTCGTGAAGCTTGCTGTTGGCCTTGTTGAGCGCGACATTCAGGGATCTGAGCTTGCGCACCCAGTAAAGCGAAAGCACCAGCACGCCGAGGCCGATCGCGCCAATGCCGAGCAGCAGGCGATAATCGATCGCGCGCTTGAAGGGCGCCAGTTTCTGCATGCTGATGATCCGGTCGACGGCGTCCGGATCGAGATTGACGACCAGCTTGGCAAAGATCCGGCCGAGATAGGGTTCGTCCGGCACGGTGGCCACCACCACCTGCAACCCCTCGGGAATGCGGCCGGAAATCTTCACGTCGTTGCTGTCCATGCCGGCAATCAGGTAGACGAGACTGTCCAGGGGGCCGACGACGGCGTCGAGTTCTCCGTCCTCGATCGCCTTGAGCCCGGCGTCCTCGCTGTCGATGGCGACAAGCCCGACATTCGGATACCGGCTCCTCAGAAGTTCCGCCGGCACATGAGTGGGAACGATGCCGACGCGCTGGCCCTCAAGCTCGCGCAGGCTGCTGACGAAGGGCGCCTGAAGCGGCGCGGCCACGGCAAGGGCGATATCGAGATAAGGGGCGCAAGATCGAAGGTCGTGTCGCGCATGTTCTCGCGCGCCACGAAGGGCAGCACGTCGCAGTCGGCCGAAAGCGCGCTGTCGCTGTCGGCATTCGCCAGCGAGACAGGCTCGATCTGGCGGTCGAACCTGCCGCGCGCACTCATCAGGGCGAGGATTTCGGCAATCGCGCCGCCGAGCGAACCATCATCCTCGATGGTCGTGTAGGGCGGTGAACTGGGCTCCACGCAGACGCGGATCGGGCCTTTCTCGGCCAGATACTGCCGCTCGTCGCCGGTCAGAATATCGTGGCCGGTTTCCATGCCGGCAATCGGCGCGCCGAGCCAGCGCCGCTCCATTTCCTCCCAGCGCGACAGCGGGATTGACTCCAGCGCATGGTCGATAATGCTTTTGAGATAGGGATAGCGCGGCGAGACGCCGAAACGCAGATCCTCGCGCTCGACGCCGTCCATCAGGAACTCGCCGCCGATCTGGATGTTGATCAGGCCGAGCTGGCGGATGATCGCATTGCCGTTGCTCAAGGCGGTGATCGCCGCGTCGATCTCGCCCTCCGAGAGCGCGCGCATGAGCTCCGCCTGGCTGTCGAAACCGCGCACGCCGTCGAACCGGGCTTCAAGATCATCGGCATAATAGATGTCGCGGGGAATGCCGATGACCTTGCCGTCAAGGCTTTCCAGACCGAGATAGGGTCCGGCGCCGGAGCGCATGAAGACGGCATTGGGCACGCGGTGATAAAGATCGGAAAACAGTGTGTAGTCGGCCCGCTCGTCCGTGAAGGAGATGTTGGTGATGATGTCGAGCTCGCCGGCGCGGAAACGATCAAGCAGTTCCGGCCAGTTGTCATACACACGGTCGAAGGCAAGACCGGTCGCCGAGGCGATATACTGGGTGATGTCTTCCGCAAGCCCCTTGCCGCGCCCGTTGTCGAGATAGCTGAAGGGCTCGTAGTCGACCATGAAGCCGATCTTGAGCGATGGCGCTTCCTTGACGAAGGCCTGCTCCTCCGGCAACAGGCGCAGGGGGCCGGTGCTCATCGAACGCCCGCTGCGATAGGACAGCCAACGCGTTGTGATGGCGTCCAGCGTCTCGGCCGGGATCGCCGCGACCGCCTTGTCGAGGATATCGGCGAGCATCCTTGCATTCTCGTCGCCGTCGCGGCTCAGGACGCCGAGGCGGAAATCCTCGAGCGCCACCGCCGTCAACGGCGGCGTACCGGCATTGGCAACATTGGTGAACCCGTTCTCCCGGACGAAGAAATTGCCCGTCAGCTCCGCGGCCAGCACGCCGTCCACCCAGCCGAAGGCCACGGCCGCCATCAGATCGCGATAGGTGGCATAGGTGACCGGCGAGACGTCGATCTCGGCGAGCGCATCGGCATAATAGATGTCGCGGATCACGCCGATGCGCTTTTGTCTCAGTTCCTCGAGTGAAAGCGGCTTTTCGAACGGGCGGTCGATGTTTTCGTAAAGCACCGTCCGGCGCAGATGGTACGGATCTGTGAAGGTGATGAAACGGCTGCGTTCCTCGGTCTCGGAAATATCGGCGATGACGTCCAGCCCGCCGGCGCGGAACTGGCCGTAGACATCCGCCCAGGCCCCCATGCGCAACTTCAGATCGAGCCCGGTCATGGTGCCGATCACGCCGATGAGATCCACCGTCCAGCCCATAATGTTGCCGTTGCGGTAGAAGGAATAGGGGTCATTGTCGGCGACCACGCCGACGCTGACCGGACCGCGCGCGGCGATATAGGCGCGCTCCTCAGCGCTCAACTCCAGGTCATGCGCCCTTGCCGGGCAAACGGCCCACAAGAGCAGAACCGCAAGCGCGGCCGAAAAGAACGACATCCGGGCAATGCCGTCACGCAAGCGCAGCGCCGTTCCAACCTCTTTCATCACCCGCGTCTCATGCGAAAACCCAAGGCACCAACGGGAGCGGCGGCAGGGAGGCGGATGTCAGCACAGGCCACGCAACGGGACTGAGCATCTGCCGGTTTCCTCCTCATTGATCCCCCGGTTCCTCTTGACCAAGAGCAAGGCATAGCACAATTTCCGCCAAGTCAAACGCCCCTTCAGCGAAATTGAAAGGCACGAATGGCAGCGCTATCGTGATCATCCGCTTTCCGCAACCCTTCAAAGCAAAGACAACATGCGTCTATACTGACTTTTCTGAGGGTCCGGCGCCGCATTGCCGGAGGGCGAACTGCGCGCGCCTCTGACGGAGGCGAACACCGAAAACGGAGTTTTTCATGCATTGCACACTTCTCGGCGTGCCCGTCGAAACCGGCTCGGGCCGGAAGGGCTGCAACATGGGGCCGAACGGCCTGAGGGCAGCCGGTCTCGTCGAAGCGCTGGCCGGACTGGGCCACGACGTTGTCGATCTCGGCGACCTTGAGCCGGCGCCGCGCCGCGCGGTCTCCCATCCCAACACCAAGCTCAAGGCGCTCGGCGAAACCGTTTCCTGGCTCGACGCGCTTTCAGAAAAGGCTTTCGAGATTTCCGAGAGCGGCCTGCCGATCTTCATGGGCGGCGACCATGTGATGGCGGCGGCAAGCGTTGCCGGCATCTCGCGGCGGGCAAAGGAGAGGGGCCGGCCGCTGTTCGTGCTCTGGCTGGACGCCCATAGCGATTTCCATACGCTGGAGAGCACCGAAAGCGGCAATCTGCACGGCACGCCGGCGGCCTATTTCACCGGCAGGCCCGGGTTTGACGGCATCTATCCGCCGCTTGACGCTCCGGTCGATCCGGAAAATGTCTGCATGCTCGGTATCCGCAGCGTCGATCCGCCCGAGCGCGCGGCGCTTCAGGAAAGCGGCGTCACCGTGCATGATATGCGTGCGATCGACGAAAGCGGCATAGGTGCGCTCCTGTCAGCCTTCCTGAAGACCGTAGACGCGGCAGATGGCATGCTGCATGTGAGCTTCGACGTCGATTTCCTCGATCCCTCGGTGGCGCCCGGCGTCGGCACCACGGTTCCGGGCGGGGCGACCTTCCGCGAAGCGCATCTGGTGATGGAGATGCTGCATGACAGCGCACGTGTGACAAGCCTGGACCTCGTCGAGCTCAATCCGTTTCTCGACGAGCGCGGCAAGGCTGCGATCCTGATGAGAGACCTGACGGCCAGCCTGTTCGGACGGCGCGTGATGGACCGGCCGACGCGCAGTTACGGCTGATCAGCCGCTGCCGATCAGCATGCCGGCGGCAAGCACCAGACCGCCGCCGAGCACGACCTGGAAGGCCGCCCGCATGAACGGCGTTTCCATATATTTGTTCTGGATGAAAGCGATCGCCCAGAGCTCGAAGAACACGACGATGATGGCGACGACCGTCGCCGTCCAGAATTCCGGGATCAGATAGGGCAGCGCGTGGCCGAGGCCGCCGACCATGGTCATGACGCCCGAGGCGATGCCGCGCTTGACCGGCGAGCCGCGCCCGGACAATTTGCCGTCATCATGGGCGGCCTCGGTGAAGCCCATGGAGATGCCGGCGCCGACGGCCGCCGAAAGGCCGATCAGGAAGGTCTGCTTGGTATCCTGCGTGGCAAAGGCGGCGGCAAAGATCGGCGCAAGCGTGGAGACAGAGCCGTCCATCAGCCCGGCAAGGCCGGGCTGCACCCAGGTCAGCACGAACTGGCGGCGCTCCTTCAGGCTTTCCTCGTCCCGGACATCCTCCGGCGCATGCTTTTCGGTGAGCGCGACGGCGGTTTCCTCATGCGCCTCTTCGGCCATGGCGAGGTCGCCGAGCAGCTTACGGGTGTCCGCATCGCTCACCTGGGCCGCGGCCGCGCGGTAGAACCGGCCTGCCTGTTCCTCCATCGTCACCGTCTGGTCGCGGATCTTGTCGAGCGGCAGGCTCTTCATCAGCCAGTCGGGTCGCCGCTCGTAGAAACCGCGCACATGCTCGCGCCGGATGAGCGGGATGATGTCGCCGAAGCGGCGCTTGTGCATATCGATCAGCATGCGCCGGTGGCTGTCCTCGACCATCGCCATGTCATCGAATATCTTCGCAGAATCGGGATATTCGGGACGCAAGTGCTCCGCATAGGATTTGTAGATGCGCGCATCGTCCTCTTCCGAGGAGATGGCAAGCGCCAGAATCTCCTGCTCCGAAAGCGAGGAAAAGGCGCGGCGCGGCCTTGAGAACAGATTGAATGCCATGATCATCATCCCGAAATGAATTTAGAATTCTTCTAAACTAACATCGAGAGAAGGTCAAATCCCGCTTGTCCGCGCTATGATTGCAGGCTTTTGCTGCAATCATGCGACAAGTGGCCGGCTTCACATGTTCTTCTCGCTGACGCCCGCCTGATCGGCGACCCAGTAGCCGGACGCATTCATCCAGGTCAGCGGATGGCCGCGTTCTTCCACGAGAAAATTGCGAGCCGCGCGCGCCACCCGCGCCTCGGCGCCGATCCAGGCAAAGGTCTGCGGCGGCAGGTCAACGTCCCTGAGCGCGCCCAGGAAGGGCGCCGGATCGGTTGCAACAGCCCCCGCCCGGTCGATCCAGCGGAGGTCCACATCGGCCTCCGTTCCGAAAACCTGTCGGTCATCGGACGACGGAACGGCGATGATCGCGGTCACCGAAGCGCCAGCCTCCGCTTCCTCGATCCGCCGGCCGATTGCCGGAAGCGCGGTCTCGTCGCCGATCAGAAGCCAGTGCGCGACCGGCCCCTTGACGACGGCGGACCCCCGCGGTCCGCCAATCTCCAGCGTATCGCCGGGCCTTGCGGCAACGGCCCAGGCGGTTGCCGGGCCGGCATCGTGGATGGCGAAATCGATGGTGAGCGACCGCCGGTCATTGTCGTAGCGGCGCGGCGTATAGTCGCGCATCGCCGGCTTCTCTTCGCCCGTGTCGAAGAACAGCTTGATATGATCGTCGGGCGCCGCGCTGATGAAATCGGCAAGTTCGGGGCATACGAAGGTGATGCGCCGCATGGCGGGGGTAATATAGTCCGCCGCCGCCACCGTCAGCGTCCGGCGCTTCAGCTCGTGGCGGACGCGTTCGACTTCAGGCGGGACGACGTCATTTTGATCCTGGGACATGAAAAACTCCGAAAGGCCGCGCTGAAGCGAGCAGTCGGCCGGGATAAAACATGACCTCTTTTGTCATGAATAAGCGACGATGGTCAAATGCATCTGCGTCGCAGGGGCCGCAAGGCGCGTTACCGACCTGCCAGCATGGCTTCCACGAAGGCGGGAACCGTGGTCGAGGCCGGCCCCTCGTAGCAATCCTCGAACAGGGGATTGCCGGTCGCCTGAAGGTTGACCTCGACGGTCCGGGCGCCATTGCCGGCAGCCTCCATGACGAAGCCTGCGGCCGGATAGACCGTGCCGGACGTGCCGATCGACACGAAAAGCTCGGCCCCGCCGAGCGCCTCTTCGATCCGCTCCATGTCATAGGGCATTTCGCCGAACCAGACGATATCCGGCCTGAGCGCCGGACGCGTGCAGCTCGAACAGATCTCGCCATCGTCGAGATCCCCCTCCCACGGCTGGTGGCTGCCGCACTCGTAGCAGAGCGCCGAATTCAGCTTGCCATGCATATGCAGCACGTTCTTCGAACCGGCTTTCTCATGCAGGCTGTCGACATTCTGGGTGATCAGAAGAAAGGGGCCCTGCCAGGCGTTTTCGAGCCTGGCCAGCGCATAATGAGCCGCGTTCGGACGGGCTTTCGCGGCCTCGCGACGACGCAGGTTGTAAAAATCGAAGACGAGATCCGGATTGCGATGGAAACCCTCTGGCGTGGCGACATCGCGGATATCGTGATCGGCCCACAGGCCGCCATTGTCGCGAAAGGTGGCAAGGCCGCTCTCGGCGGAGATGCCTGCCCCGGTCAGAACGACGATCGAAGCCTTCGGTGAGATATGCATGAAATCCGTCCGAGCCTCCCTTTAAATCCGTCCGAGCCTCCCTTTCAGGCTCTTCCGGCCTGCTCCGGTTCCTTGTTGCAGCATTTGCGGGAAAGAGGATCACCCGGCGTGCTGCGCTTTACTTATTTTCTTTCGGCCGGGCGCTCCGCGCGCCTCAGGTCGTTCACCGCAGCGAAGCGACGGGCAGGTCCGTACCGGTTTCGACCTTGACCCAGCGGCCGGCATCGAAGGAGGCCTGGCGCTTCAGGAAGGTATAGGGCGTTTCGGCCCAGGGCAGGATTTCGTCGCTCAGATTGTCGAGAATGAAATCGCCCTTGCTGGAGCGCAGCGTCAGCACCGCATGGCCCTCGCCATTGGGCTTGCGCACAACGGTGATCAGAAGATCGGAGGCCGAGAAGCCGGCCTTCATCAACCGGCGGCGCTTTTCCAGGACAAAGTCCTCGCAATCGCCCGCACCGCTCTTCGGATAGGCCCAGACTTCCTCGCGGCCGTAAAGCTCCTCGTCCGTCATTGGCTCGACCTCGGCGTTGACGGCGAGGTTGATCGCCTCAACCGAACGCCAGCCGAACGAGGTTAGCCGGGCCGGGCCGGAGAGACCGGACTCGGGCTCGCAATCGCGACGGTGCTGCTGGCAGAACTCGAAGTGCCCGATCGGCTGGGAGGTGATGCCGCCAATCGGCATGGCGGGCATTCCGGCGGAAAGCGCCGGCGCAAGCAGACCGGCCGAGAACATGGCCGCGATCGCACCGAAAACCATATAAGCCAGTTGATTGAAACGAGGCACGCTATACCCATCCGCCTGGTGAATTCTTAACAAAGAGTTAAGGAGATATGGCGGACGGAGTCAATCAATCAAGGCCGCGCCGGCGGCAGGATCTTAAGGAATGGTTAACCGGCGCGGGATCCGGCAACAAGGTCGCCGACGGCCTTCAGCATGCGCTCGATATCCTCCGGCCGCGACAGGCGATGGTCGCCGTCCTGCACCAGGGTCAGCACCACGTCGTCGGCCGGCAGATGCGACATCAGCTTCAGCGCATGCGCATAGGGAACGTCCGCATCCTGCTTGCCCTGGATGATATGAACCGGACATCCCGTCTCGATAATGCCGTTCAGCACGCGGTTGCGCCGGCCGTCATCAAGCAGCTTCGCGGTAAAGATTGTGGGCTCGGGACCGTAGGGTGAGGCCTCCTCGAAATAGCCCTGTTCGGCCAGCGCCTTGCATTCGGCGTCATTCAGGTCCGGCTCGATCAGTTCGCTGGTGAAATCCGGCGCGGGGGCAAGCAGCAGCAGGCCCTCGACCTTCGGTCCGCCGGCCTGCTTCTTCAGTTCCTGCACCGCCCTGAGCGCCAGCCAGCCGCCCATGGACGAGCCGATGATGATGATCCGTTCGGGGGCCGCATGATCGATGGTCGCAAGCGCGTCGGCAAGCCAGCGCGAGATCGTGCCGTCCTTGAACGCGCCCTCGCTTTCGCCGTGGCCTGTATAGTCGAAGCGGATCATGGCAAGGTCTTTTTCGCCGGCATAGGCGTCAAGCGCCTCGGCCTTGGTGCCGAGCATGTCGGAACCGTAGCCGGAGAACCAGACCAGCGCCGGCTTCTCGCCTGATCCCTGACGCAGGCGCATGGCGATCTTCAGCGGTCCTTCGCCGTGATCGATTTCGGTATAGGTCAGGGCAACATTCTGCTGCATGATAGTCTCCGCCGGTTTCGCTCCAAAAGCCCGCGATCACGCCGATCTCGCGATCAAGAGGTGATTTTCTTTTTGGGCTGTGTTATTGACATTGGACGGGCTTAACAACCATTTGTGTCCGATAAGTGCCTCAGGTCACAAGACTTGGCGCTTCAAAACCCGATTTTCAATCATTGAGGAGATCACGACCATTCGCAGACCCCACAGAGCCGCTCCCCCGACCAAGGAAGGTCCCCGCGCCAATCGCGACATTCGCATCCGCGAAGTGCAGCTGATCGATGCAGAAGGGGAGAACCAGGGCGTCGTACTGACTGAAGATGCGTTGAGAATGGCTGAGGAAG
>NZ_CFHTCS010000145.1:0-10043 GCF_984369615.1 Martelella sp.
GCCGGCGCTGCTCATCGCCGACGAGCCGACCACGGCGCTCGACGTCACCGTCCAGGCGGAGGTCCTAGACATTCTCGATCAGCTGGTGCGCGAGCTCGGCATCGGCCTGATGCTGATCTCCCACGATTTCGGCGTCGTCGCGCGGATGGCGGACCGGGTGACGGTGATGCAGGCCGGACGCATGGTGGAAACAGGAACGGCGGAAGACATTATCTGCCGACCGGAGCGTCCGTATACGAAGCGACTGCTGTCATCCCTGCCCCGGCGGGTGCGGGCCGGACTGGGAAGCGACCCATGACTCCGCTTCTGCGCACTGAAAACCTTTGCCGCCGCTATGGTGCCGATGGCCCTGCCGCGCTCGAGAATGTCTCGATCAGCCTCCAGCCCGGCGAAATCCTCGGCATTGTCGGGGAAAGCGGCTCCGGCAAGTCCACCCTCGCCCGGCTCGTCATGGCGCTCGACCGGCCGACATCGGGCACGGTACTCTTCGAGGACCGCCAGATCACCGCATTGTCCGAACGGCAATTGCGTCCTCTGCGCCGCGATTTCCAGATGGTGTTTCAGGACCCTTATGGTTCGCTCGATCCGCGCCACACGGTCGACCGGATCATCGGCGAGCCGCTTGGCCTTGAGGAACCCCCCCCGCGCGGAGCAAAGCGACGGCAGAGGATCGCCACGCTTCTGGAAGAGGTCGGATTGAGCGCGGACGACCTCGACCGCTATCCCCATCAGTTTTCCGGCGGGCAGCGCCAGCGGATCGCCATTGCCAGGGCGCTGATCACCCGGCCGAAGCTGCTGGTGGCCGACGAGCCGACCTCTGCGCTCGACGTCACGGTGCAGGCCCAGATCCTGAAGCTGCTTTTGCGGATGCGGGCAGACCACGGCGTCTCGATCCTGCTGATCACCCATGACATCGGCGTTGTCGACGAGATCTGCGACCGGGTTGCGGTGATGCATGCGGGGCGGGTCGTCGAGGCCGGTCCCTTGCGGGACGTGCTGGACAACCCGCGCGAGGACTATACGCGCCGTCTCCTTGCCGCCGAGCCGACTCTTGCTCGGTTCAGGCCGTCGACATGAAAAGCCCGGCCTGTTGGTCCAGGCCGGGCCTTGTTCGCGACGGCAAGGTCGCGGGAGAGAGATCTTGGCGCAACGGCCCGAAAATCGGAATCGATTCTCGGAAAGCACGATGCGTAGCTAAAATAGGTCAGAGCGTTCTTTGTGCGTCCGAATGGGACGCACGGCGCTGTCGTCAGTCGGCCGTCATGCCGCCATCGACGGGCAGGCGCACGCCGGTGACGAATTTGGCCTGATCACTGGCGAGATAGACGACGGCATCGGCGATCTCGTCAGGCTCGGCATAGCGCTGCAGCGGAATGCTGGCGGCGAACCCCTTCTTGGCCTCGCCGCCATGGCCGGGCGCAAACCCTTCCTCCAGCGAACGCATCATCCGCGTTTCGACCGGCGAGGGATGGATCGAATTGACCCTGATGCCATCGCGCGCGCCCTCAAGGGCAGCGGTGCGCATCAGTCCGACCAGCGCGTGTTTCGAGGTGATGTAGGCCGAGACATCCGGCGTGCCACCAAGGCCTGCCACCGAGGCCATGATCACCACATTGCCCTTGGTTTTCTTCAGTTCCGGCATGGCATATTTAAGGCCGAGAAAGATGCCGCGGACATTGACCGCCATCACCTTGTCGAACATCTCTGTCGGGTAATCGGTGATGGGCTTCACGACGCCCTCAATGCCGGCATTCGCGACAAGAATGTCGAGCTTGCCGAACTTTTCGACCGCGGCCGCGACATAAGCCTGCGTCTGCTCGGGATCGGTAACGTCCGCCACGGCATAGGCCGCCTTGTCATGGCCGAGTTCCGCAACCGCATCCTTCAGCGCATCCTCATCAAGGTCCACCAGCAGCACCTTGGCGCCTTCGACGGTCATGCGCTTGGCCGTGGCAATCCCGATCCCGCCGGCACCACCCGTGATAATGGCCACTTTGTCTTTGAGTTGAGCCATTTCAACCTCCCATGATTGTCTCAAACAGATGTGGGAAGCGAGAGGTTCACAGACAAGAACCGTGACGGATTTGTAATGCTGAAACGGTTGGTTTTCAGACCGTTGACGAGCCCGAACGATCAGGCTCTCGGGGCGAACGCAGCTTCCAGGCTTTCGACAAAGCGCAGCACGCGCGCCGCCGGTTTTCGTCCGGCCAGATAGAGCGCATGGACTGGGCGTTTGGGCGTCTCGTAGTCTTCAAACAGCCGAACCAGCCGGCCCGCCTTCAGCTCCTCTCGGAGAATCGCTTCCGCCCCGAAGGCAATGGCCCGTCCTTCAAGCGCGGCATGCATCAGCACGCGCCAGTCATTGCTGAAAAGGCGACCGTCGACGCGCGCCTCATGGCTCCGGCCATCCCGCGCGAATGTCCAGCGGCAGAGCGTATTGCCAGCCCGTTGCCCGAAGATCAGACACTGATGTTCGCTGAGCTTTTCCGGCGTTTCCGGGAGCCCGTGACGTGCGAGATAAGCCGGAGCCGCACAAGCGACCAGATGGTAAAAGCCGAGCGGCACACTGCTGAGTCCCGCATTGGCGGGCGCACCGATGCGGATCGTCACATCGTAGCCTTCCTCGACCGGGTCCACAAAACGATCATCAAGCGTCAGTTCCACCTGAACGTCAGGATAGCGGTCCAGAAACGCGCTGATCAAAGGCGGCAACGCCAACCCGCCAAACGTCCTCGGCGCATTGACCCTCAACAAGCCGCTGGGATGGCGATGCATGTCCACGGCCAGGTTTTCCGCAGCCTCCGCCTCCGCCAGAATAACCTTGCACCGCTCATAGAAGGCTCGCCCGGTATCCGTCAAATCCTGCCTTCGTGTCGTGCGATGAATGAGGGTGGTGCCCACACGATCTTCCAGAAAACGGATATGCTTGGAAACCATTTGCGGCGAGATGCCCATGGCATCGGCGGCAGCGACAAAAGAGCCAAGATCGGCCGCTTGAACATAGACAGCCATGCTGGTCAGCCGGTCCATCATTATCCCCTTTTGGTTGCGGCACAATGTCAACAAACGAGATTTAAAAACACCAGGTAGCGTATTACACGGAGGTATCACCAACTCAATTGGAGAAAACCATGAAGATCGGAATTATCGGCGCGGGCTATGTCGGGCGCACGATCGCCGCCAAGGCCGTGGAAACCGGACATACCGTCATGATCAGCAATTCGAGGGGGCCGCAGACCCTGTTCAGCATGCAGGGCGCAATCGGATGTGAGATCGGCACGGTCGATGAGGTCGCCGCATTCGGAGACGCCGTCGTCATCGCCATTCCGCTTTCGGCGATCGATACCCTGCCCGCCGAAAGGCTCGTTGGCAAGATCGTGATCGACGCCGTGAACTACTATTTCGAGCGTGACGGCCATATCGACGCACTCGACAAAGGCGAGACAACGACAAGTGAACTTCTGGCAGCCAGGCTTCCCGGCGCGCGCGTCGTCAAGGCCTTCAACGCCATACGCATGATCGATGTTGAACCCGCCTCACGCCCCGAAGGCGCGCCGGATCGCCTCGCCTTGCCGCTTGCAGGTGATGACGAAGCGGCAAAAGCCGAAGTGGCAGCGCTCTACAACGCATTCGGATTTGACCCGCTCGACGCCGGAACGCTTTCGGAAAGCTGGCGTTTCGAGCGCGACCGTCCGGCCTATTGCAATCTGAAGCCAAGGGAAGAACTGGCACGCACCCTGGCGGAAACCGTTCGCTGAACGTTTAAGTAAACGCGCGCCCGAACGCCATCAGAACTAAGGTACGATGGCGTTCGGGCCAATCTCAGCCTCAATCCTTGTGGCGGCGCGCGGGGAAAAGGATGACGTCGCGGATCGACGGGCCGTCGGTCAAAAGCATGATCAGGCGGTCGATGCCGATGCCCAGGCCGCCCGCCGGTGGCATGCCGTGGTCCATGGCGTTGAGGAAATCGTCGTCCAGCCTTTTTTCCATCTCGCCGCGGGCATGGGCCTGCTCGAGCTGCTCGACCATGCGGCGGCGCTGCTCGACCGGATCATTGAGTTCGGAGAACGCATTGCCGAGCTCCCAGCCGTTGACATAGGTCTCGAAGCGCTCGACCAGACGCGGCTCGCCCGGAACTTCCTTGGCGAAGGGCGAAATGTCCTTCGGGAAATGCGTGACATGGCACGGCTGGATCAGCGATGCTTCCAGTGTCTCCTCGAAGATGAAGGCCAGGCACTCGCCCCAGGTCCAATCGCTCTCGATTTCGAAACCGGCGGCTTCGGCGGCTTCGCGGGCCTCCTCGTCGGTCGCGATCGACAGGAAATCGATCCCGGTCGCCTCCTTCACGGCGTCGGGCATCGGCACACGCTTGAACGGGCCCTTGAAATTGAGCTCGATCTCGCCAAACTTCACCGCCGTGCTGTCGTGGAGCGTCACAGCGAGCGTCTCGAACATGCGCTCGACAATACCCATCATGTCCTCGTAATCGGCATAGGCCCAGTAACACTCCATCATAGTGAACTCGGGATTGTGCCGGGTGGAGACGCCCTCGTTGCGGAAGTTGCGGTTGACCTCGAACACCTTGTCGGTGAGCCCGGAAACCAGGATGCGCTTCAGGTAGAGCTCCGGCGCGATCCTCAGATACATGTCCATGTCGAGCGCGTTGTGGTGGGTCTTGAACGGATCGGCCGACGCGCCGCCATAGATAGACTGCAGCATCGGCGTCTCGACTTCCATGAAGCCCTCGCCTTCGAGGAAACGGCGCACGCCGGAGAGGATCTTCGAGCGCTGGATGAAGCGCAGCTTCGAATCCTCATTGCTCATGATGTCGAGATAGCGCTGGCGATAGCGCGTCTCGATATCGGCGAGACCATGATATTTCTCCGGCATCGGCTTCAATGCCTTGGTGAGCATGGTGATCTCATGCGCATTGATGGTCAGCTCGCCGCGCTTGGTGCGGCGGACGACGCCGGTGACGCCGACGATATCGGCGAGGTCGACCAGCGACCACATCTCCCGCACCTCTTCAGGCGTCGTGTCCTTGTGGGAAAAGATCTGGATCTTGCCCGAGGCATCGCGCAGGTCAACAAACATGCCGGAATTGCGCATGGAATAGACGCGGCCGGCAACGGTGACGACATCCTCGGTCATCGTGTCGTCGGGAAGGTCGGCGTATTTTTCCGCCAGTTCCGCATTGGTGACCGTGCGGTGGAAATGGGCGGGATAGACATCGCCGATCTTCTCGCGCAGGATTTCAAGCTTCTGCGCGCGCACTTCCGTGGCGTCGGAGGAGAGTTCTTCGGTCTTCTTGTTCATCTTACTTCTTTGCCTCTTCTGCGACCATGCCTGCAACGACGGCCTCGGAATTCTTCAGGCGCTGGCGCACCACGGCGCGGCCGAGGATTGCCATACTGTCAAACAGCGGCAGCGAACGCGAGGAACCGGACATGGCGACAAACAGCGGCGCGACAACAATGCGCAGCTTCTTGTCCATGTCATCCGCAAGCTGGCGCAGCGCCTCTTCCACGGTCGTCGCGTTCCATTCGGTCAACTTTTCCAGTACGGGCTGGACGGCCTTCAGGATCTCAAGGATTTCTTCCGGATTGGTTTTCTTGATCTTCGCAAACGCTTCCGCCGCCGGCACCATGTCCGACTGCAGCAGGAAGCCCATCAGCGCCGGGAGTTCGCCAAGTTTGGTGATCCGGCTCTGGGAGAGTTTCAGCCCGTCCTTCAGCCGAGCATTCTCAGAGGCCCAGGCGGCGACGCGGAGAATGAAATCCTCTTCCGACAGCGTTTCGCGCAGGAAACGGCCGTTCAGCCATTCGAGCTTCTGCGTGTCGAAGACGGCGCCCGACTTGTTGAGGTTGTCCTGATCGAACTTCTCGATCAGCTCATCCATCGACATCAGTTCCTCGCCCTCGGCGATCTGGATGAAGAACAGTCCGAGGAAGTTCATCAGCGCTTCCGGCAGATAGCCGAGCGCGGAGTAATAGGAGATCGAGGTCGGGTTCTTGCGCTTCGACAGTTTCGACTTGTCGGGATTGCGCATCAGCGGCAGGTGGAAGAACTGCGGCGGCTCGAGCCCCAGATAGGTGTAAAGCAGGATGTGCTTCGGCACCGAGGCGAGCCACTCCTCGCCGCGCGCCACATGGGTGATCTTCATCAGGTGGTCGTCGACGACATTGGCCATGTGATAGGTCGGCATGCCGTCGGCCTTCAAGAGAACCTGCATGTCGACCGCATCCCACGGGATCTCGACATCGCCATAGACGCCGTCGGTGAACTTGCACGCGCCCTCTTCCGGAATCTTCATGCGCACGACATTGGGCTCGCCCGCCTCGATGCGGGCTTTCACCTCTTCGGCCTTCAGATGCATGCAGAGCCCGTCATATTTCGGGGCGCGGCCTTCGGCGCGCTGTCCGGCGCGCATGCGCTCCAGCCGTTCGGGCGTGCAGAAGCAATGGAAGGCGTGGCCTTCTTCCACCAGCCTGTCGACGAAGGGCCTGTAGATGTCCTTGCGGTCGGACTGGCGGTAGGGACCATACTCGCCGCCGACATCGGGGCCCTCATCCCATTCGAGCCCGCACCATTTCAACGCATCGAGCACGTTCTTCTCGTATTCGGGCGTCGAGCGCGAAGCGTCGGTGTCCTCGATGCGGAGAATGAAGGTGCCGCCCATCTTCTTGGCGTAGAGATAGTTGAAAAGCGCCGTATAGGCGGTGCCGACATGCGGCTCGCCGGTGGGAGAAGGCGCAATGCGCAGGCGGGGGCCGGTTGTGCTCATCGTGTTCGTCCATGCTGCCGGCCGGATCGGGTGACGGTCATATCCGGCCGAGAGAGTTCTTCCAGTGCTGAAATTCGCTGAAGCCGCAAGGCGTCCATGGCCCGTCAGTCAAGGCGGCTCTGTCTGGCCTGCCTTAGGCCATATTCAACCCTTTCCGTCAAGCCGTCAGGCTCAATGGCCGGGCGATGCGCCTTCCGCGGCGGGCTTTTCGCCGCCTTCGGCCCGGTCCAGCCTGCGCTTGCGGCGCGCCAGCATGTTGAGAAACTCCACAAGACCCGAAAACGCCATCGCGGCATAGACATATCCCTTGGGCACGTGGAAGCCGAGCCCGTCTGCGATCAACGTCATCCCGATCATCAGCAGGAAGGCAAGCGCCAGCATGACGATGGTGGGGTTGGCCTCGATGAAACGGGCAAGCGGGCCGGAGGCGACCAGCATCAGCGTAACGGCGACGACGACGGCAATGACCATGATCGGCAGATGATCGGTCATGCCGACGGCGGTGATGATGCTGTCGATCGAGAACACCAGGTCAAGCAGCAGAATCTGGAAAATCGCCGCCGAAAAGCCCGCCTTGACCGCACCGCCGACAATGTCGCCGGGCCCGTCCTCGGGGTCGACGCTGTGGTGGATTTCCTTCGTCGCCTTCCAGACCAGAAACAGGCCGCCGGCGATCAGGATGATATCCTTCCAGGAGAACTCATGGCCAAAGGCTGAAAACACCGGCTCCGTCAGTTGCACGATGAAGGCGACGGTCGCCAGCAGCAACAGCCGGAACACCAGCGCCAGACCGAGACCGATCCGCCGCGCGGCCTGCCGCCTGTTTGCCGGCAGCTTGTTGGTGAGGATGGATATGAAGACGAGGTTGTCGATGCCGAGCACGACTTCCATGATGATCAGGGTTACAAGCGCTGCCCAGGCTTCGGGCTGGACGGCGAGGGCCAGTAGATCGGTCACTCAATTCTCCTCATCTGCCCCGCACGGTCGTTCGCTGCAGGTATGGCGCTGTTCAATACATCGGTTCGCCGCGGCAATCCATATCCGCGCGCTCACGCTTTTCTGTCATCAACGCCGATGTCCCGATCCGGGTTCCTGGCGTCTCTCGGCTTGACAGGCCGGCGGGGGAGGCGCATTAGCATCGCCATAAATCGAACTCGCCAGTTCGAATTGTCAATTGCCAAAGCTGGACACCCTCCCATGTTCAGCCGAGAAAGGCCTTTCAGCATGAGCAATGATCACGAGGACAGTCACGCCGCTGCGGAACAGGCTCCGGCAAAGAAGTCGGGCGGCGCGCGCAGGATCATCTTTGCCGTGATCGGCGTTGCCGTCATCGCCGGCGCCGGCTGGTTCGGTTATCAATGGTGGACGGAGGGCCGCTTCATCGTTTCCACCGATGACGCCTATATCGAAGGCGACATCGCGACGATCTCGCCGAAGGTCTCCGGCTACGTCGAAAGCGTGGAAGTCTCGAACAATGAAAAAGTCAAGAAGGGCGATCTTCTGGTCAAGATCGACGATGGCGACTATCAGAACGCGCTCGCCCAGGCCGAGGCGCAGCTCAACGCCCAGAATGTGGCGCTGAAGGCGACGGAAGCGCAGATCGGCGGCGCCAAGGCCCAGCTCAATCAGGCAAAGGCCAATCGCGACGCGCTCGATCCGCAGATCGAGAATGCGAAGAGCGCCTTCGAGCGCGCCAACACGCTGAAGGAAAAGGGCGCGGCGACCGTTGCCGCCTTCGACGATGCCAAGGCGCAGGTCGACCAGCTGAAGGCGCAGGTCGAGGCCGCCAATGCCGCAATCGAGGTGGCGAAGTCGAACATCAATACCGCCGAGGCCCAGCTAGCCCAGCAGCAGGCGGCGTTGAAGGAACGCCGGCTCGCCGTTGACATGGCCAAGCGCAATCTCGCCTTCACCGAAATTCACGCGCCCTTTGACGGCGTCTTCGGCAACCGCAACGTCCAGGTCGGCGACCTCGTTTCCTCCGGCGCCCGCCTCGGCGCGCTGGTTCCGACAGAGGACCTCTATATCGTCGCCAATTTCAAGGAGACGGACCTTGATCGCCTGGGCATCGGCGAAGAGGTTCATGTCAGCGTCGACGCCTTCAAGGATGATGACTTCACCGGCAAGGTCGTTTCCTTCTCGCCGGCCTCGGGCGCGGTCTTCGCGCTCCTGCCGCCGCAAAACGCGACCGGCAATTTCACCAAAGTCGTCCAGCGCATTCCGGTTCATATTTCCATTCCGCAGGAGATGCTCGACCGGGGCTATCTGAAGGCCGGTCTTTCGGTCACGGCCGAAGCCGACACCCGAACCGCGCCCGACGGCACGCTCGGCAGGGTCGTCGCCGGCAACCGCTAACGGACAAAGGCCGAGCGTCCTCCCACCGGACAGGTGAACCATGACAGAGATTGCCGAAAGCACAGCCCGCAGCGAGAACGCGCCGGCGGCACCTCCACAGGCGCCTTCGGAGCACGTCAGCGCCCGCACATGGGCGGCCTTCGTCATCATGGCCTTCGGCATGTTCATGGCGATCCTCGACATCCAGATCGTCGCATCCGCGCTCACCGATATCCAGGCCGGCATCTCTGCGAGCGCCGATGAAATCGCCTGGGTGCAGACCTCCTATCTGATCGCCGAAGTGATCATGATCCCGCTGTCGGGCATTCTGGCGCGGATATTTTCCACCCGCGTGGTGTTTTCGGTTTCCGCCGCCGCGTTTACCGCCTGCAGCGCGCTTTGCGCCACGGCCACCTCTATCGACCAGATGATCATCTACCGGGCGCTGCAGGGCTTCATGTCGGGCGGCCTGGTGCCGGCCGTCTTTGCCGTTGCCTTCACCGCCTTTCCGCCGTCCAAACGCTCGACCGTCATTCCCGTTGTCGGCCTCGTGGCAACGATGGCGCCGACCATCGGGCCGACGATCGGCGGTTATCTCGTCGATGCCTTTTCCTGGCACTGGCTGTTCCTGATCAATGTCGTGCCCGGCATACTGGTGACGATCGGGGCCTGGCTGCTGATCGACTTCGACAGGCCCGACTATTCGATCATGAAGCACTTCGACTGGTTCGGGCTCATCGCCATGGCTCTCTTTCTCGGCTCGCTCGAGTATTTTCTCGAGGAAGGCAATATCGAAGGCTGGTTCCAGGCCGATGTCATCCGCTACGCCTTCGTCATCATGGTCGGCGCCGGCATCGCCTTCTTCTACCGTTCCTTCACCAGCCGCTATCCGGTCGTCGATCTGCGCGCCTTCGGCAATTTCAAC
>NZ_CFHTCS010000146.1:0-10042 GCF_984369615.1 Martelella sp.
TCGATTGCGGCCATCGCCGGTGACGATCCGGGGATCGAACTCGAGGTCTTCGCCTTCGGCCGCGTGCCGCTGGCGATCTCCGCCCGATGCGCCCATGCGCGCTCCAAGGGCAAGATCAAGGACAATTGCAGTTTCGTCTGCGGCGAAGAGCCTGACGGACTTGATGTGCGCACGCTCGATCGCCAGCCCTTCCTGAGCCTCAACGGGGTCCAGACCATGTCGCACACCTGCCAGTCGCTGATCGGTGAGCTGGACGAGTTGCGGCGGGCGGGTATCCGGCGTTTCCGGCTTTCGCCCCAGGACTGCGATATGGCGGCGGTCGCCGAGGTGTATCGCGCCGCGCTCGACGGCCGGATCGATGCCAGGGAAGCAAAAGCGCGGCTTAACGCCATCTATCCGAATGTCCCGCTTTCCAACGGCTTTCTCTACGGTCGTGAAGGGGCGGCGCTGGTGGGATACGCAGCCGACGCCTGAAAGGCTCAGCCGGCCATCGAAGCGGCAAAAAGGGTCAGCCCCATCAGCATCACCAGCAGCGCGCCGCCGATCTCGATTACGCGGCCTATGGCCGTGGCGCGGCCGGAGCCGGGGCCGGCCAGCCTGATGGCGAGCCCCTTGGCGGAAACGGCGATGATGGCGAGCGCCGAGACCGTGATCGCCGTGCCGATCGCCATGGCGAAGACCGAGGCGATGCCGCCGAGGATCAGGCCGTTCAGCAGCGCGAAGGTGAGCACGATCAGCGCGCCGGAGCAGGGACGCATGCCGATGGCAAGGATAGCGGCCCCGGCGCCCTTCCAGTCAAAATCCTTGGCCCCGAGCGTTGACGGCTCGGGCATGTGGGCATGGCCACAGCCGCAGTCGGGGCCGTGTACGTGGTCGTGGTGATCATGCGCGGCGTGACGGTGGTCGTGATGATGGTGTTCGTCGTGGTCTTGCCCGTGATGGTCGGCGCCTGCGCTGGCAAGGGCCACCGTTTGCGGGCCGTGGCCGGAAAACAGCGGCCGCGACTTGGCGAACACGAGCCAAGCGCCGAAGCCGGCGACCAGCAGGAAGCTCGCCCGTTCCATGAACAGCGTGGCGTCGCCCATGGAAACGGCGGTGCCGCGCAACAGCAGATAGGCGGTGCCGACCAGAAGCACGGCCATGATTCCCTGGGCCAGCGACGAAAGCAGCGAAATGAGGATGCCTCGCTTCAGTTCCGTTTCGTTGGCGATCATGTAGGAGGAGATCACCGCCTTGCCATGGCCGGGGCCCGCGGCATGGAAAATGCCATAGGCAAAGGAAAGCCCGACCAGACCGAGCACCTTGACCGGATCATCGTGCATGGCCTTCAGCGCGCCGGTGAGCGCCCGGTAGAATTGCTGCTGGTAGTGATTGATGGTGATCAGAACGCCCTGGAAGGGACCGAAGGAGGAGGAGAAGGACGGCTCCGACGCGCCGATGCCGAGCGGCGACTGGGCGGCGGCGAATTTCGCGCCGGCGACAAAGGCGAGGACCATCAGGACAACGGCGAAAAAGGGACGGGCTAGTCGCATGTGATATCCAGCTTGGTAGCAAACAGTTTGCTCATATCCGTGGGGTCATTGAAGAAGGCCGCCGTGAGACTGTCGGCGTTCTCTGAGAGGATCTGGTCGGCGTCGGGTCTCAGAACGTTCTTCTTGCACTTGTCGAAGGCCGCGCCCTCGGTCACCAGATCGGTGTCGTTGCGAAAATCGATCGCGGTGTACATCGTCGGATCGTAGACGCCGAAGGTCAGATGACCTGACAGCGGCAGCGGCTTTTCCGGCTTTGCGGCGAAGAAGAGCAACAGCTGTCCGTCCGTCATGTCGGCATGGATAACGTCGGGCATGGCAAGCTTAACCTCCTCGCCGTTATCGGTGATCTGCGTATAGTAGTTGTATTCTGCAAGCGACTGCCGCACGGTTTCGCCGATCTCGGTCAGTTCGTCGCCGGTCAGCCGATTGTCCATGTTGGTGTCATAGTCGAGAATGACGGAGGACGAAAAAAACTCGTCGAACCGCCAGACATTCTGCAGCGCCGCGACGTTGCCGTCCTGATCGGCAACCACTTCGAGCCGTGCGTCGACGAAGACATGCGGGTGCGCGAGCGCAGGCCCTGCAGCTCCGATCGTAACAAGGAGGCCGTAAAATGCGGCTTTCAATCTCAAGATCTGGTCCCCTGGATGGCGGCATTCTGCCGATCTCTGTCTTACTGAATCACAATTGAGTCAGAAACGTGCCGGCTCAATGCTTTTCACAGTCGTTTTCCCGGAACCACTTCGACAGGAAGTCCACGAAGGAGCGAACCTTCACCGGCAGATAGCGCCGGTGTGGGAACACGGCGTAAATGCCGGAATGCTGCGGCAGATACTCGTCGAAGAGCGAAACGAGTTCGCCGCTGTCGATTGCCCGGCGGGCAACGAAGTCGGGCAGGAGCGCGATGCCGAGGCCCGACAGCGCTCCGCGCATGGTCACCATCGGCGAGTTGACCTCGATCGGCCCGTGGATCGGCACGCTGAAACCGGTGCCGTCCTGCGGATTGACGAAACGGAGCGTGTTGAAGGATTTCGGATTGGTGTCGACGATCACCGGGTGGTGGGCAAGGTCGGCGGGCTTGTCGAGCGGCTTTTCGAGACTTGCCAGATAGGCGGGCGAGGCGCAGACCCGGTTGATCGAATCGGCGAGCTTGCGCGCGATCATGGTGGAATCCTCGAGCCGGGTGATCCGCACCGCGACGTCGTAACCTTCCTCGACGAGATCGACGAACCGGTCCTCGGCGACGATCTCTAGCGTCAGCTCATTATGCGCCTTGGCAAAATCGATCAGGGACTGGCCGGCCGGCGCATCGACAAAGGTGCGCGGAACCGAGATCCGCAGTCTGCCGCGCAAATCCGTGTTGTTGGCGCGCACCGCGTCGGAGAGATTGTCGACCTCCTGAACGATCTCGGCGGCGCGGCGGAAATAGATATGGCCTGCCTCCGTCAGCGAGAACTGCCGCGTCGTGCGGTTCAGGAGCAGGGCGCCGAGGTCGTCCTCGAGTTCGCGCACATATTTGGAAAGCAGCGCCTTCGAGCGTCCGGTCTTGCGCGCGGCGGCGGAAAAGCCTTCGGCTTCGACCACATCGATAAAGGCGCGCATTCGCGTCAGGGTGTCCATGGCCGCTCCTGTTGGCTGGCGGGGAAATTTGTTTGAGCTTTGTCAAACAGATAGCACGAATGCGATCTTGGATAAGAGGATTTTGGGGTTCACCCACTTGATTTTCAAGAGTGATTTTAATATCTCTCCGCTTGCCCAAAGTCGCGCGTGCCTGTGGGTGTCCGCCGAACCCTCGAATGGTGAGGAACTCGGTAAGGTACCTGGAATTAACCCCTCCAGTCGCTTCTCCGGCCAACCGGTCAAGCGAGGACATCTTGAAGCAACGACGGTGCGGGCCTTTCTGGTGTCTCCCGGCTTTCCAACGGCCGGGGTACTAAAGAGGCACATACCATCATTGCCGGAAGTGCGGTCGGGATATCCCTCCAATCCAAGGCAGACAAAGCCGGATAAGCCGCAAGGCTTGTTCAATCTTGAGCGGTCGCCGCAAACGGTCCCCGGGGTCTCCATCGGCCGGGTTCGTGCGCGGGTCGATGCGCCCTTTGTCGACCCTGACTTCAGGGTCATTGCTTCGAAAGAAGAGGGTTACCATGACCACCGAACGTATCGCGGAATTCTTCAAGACCCGTCGTCCCGAAGGCCCCTGCCTGGTCGTCGATCGCGAAATCGTGCGCGACAACTACACGGCATTCCGCCGTGCGCTGCCCGACAGCGCCATCTATTATGCGGTGAAGGCCAACCCCGCGCCGCAAATCCTTGAGCTTCTCGCCAGCCTCGGATCCAACTTCGATTGCGCCTCCGTGGCCGAAATCGAAATGGTCCTGGAGGCCGGCGCCGGCGCTGAGCGTATATCCTTTGGCAACACCATCAAGAAGGAGCGTGACATCGCCCGCGCCCATGCGCTCGGCGTCAAGCTCTTTGCTGTCGATTGCCATGAGGAAGTTGAAAAGATCGCCCGCGCCGCCCCCGGCGCCCGTGTGTTCTGCCGCGTGCTGACCGATGGCGAGGGCGCCGAATGGCCGCTGTCGCGCAAGTTCGGCTGCGTTCCGCCGATGGCCGTCGACGTGCTGGTCTATGCCCATCAACTGGGACTGGAAAGCTACGGGGTGTCCTTCCATGTCGGCTCGCAGATGACCAAGCTTGAAGCCTGGGATGCGGCTCTGGCGGATGCCAAGCGCGTCTTCGCCCAGCTTGCCAAGCAGGGCATCTACCTGCAGATGGTCAATATGGGCGGCGGCTTCCCGACCAAGTATCTGCGCGACGTGCCGACGGCGGAAGCCTACGGCCAGGCGATCTTCGCAGCCCTTTCGCGTCACTTCGGCAACCAGTTGCCGAAGACGATCATCGAGCCGGGCCGCGGCATGGTCGGCAATGCGGGTGTGATCAAGTCGGAAGTGGTCCTGATCTCGAAGAAATCCGACGATGACAAGCATCGCTGGGTCTTCCTCGACATCGGCAAGTTCGGCGGTCTCGCCGAGACCATGGACGAAGCCATCCGCTACCCGATCCGCACCGAGCGCGACGAAGACGAGATGGAGCCCTGCGTCCTGGCCGGTCCGACCTGCGACAGCGCCGACGTGATGTACGAGAAGACCATGTATCCGCTGCCGATCACGCTGACGATCGGCGACGAGGTTCTGATCGAGGGCACGGGCGCCTATACGACGACCTATGCGTCCGTTGCCTTCAACGGCTTCGAACCGCTCAAGTCCTACGTCATCTGAGCAACCTTCTTCGGGTGACGGGTGTGAAGTGAGACTGCGGCCCTCCCTGCGGCCGCAGTCTCGGTAGCACGCCGGCACGGCAATCGCTGCCGGTCTTTTGAGGCTGTTTTTTAGGGGATTGGTCTGATGGCCCCTTTCTTTCAGGACACTGTTCTCGTCGTTGACGCACCGGCCTTCATCATCGGCGAGGAAGCCGGGATCGATGCCGTAGCGCGGGAAAGCCTTCTCGATCGCGCCATGGGGCCGATGCGCAGGAAGAAATCGTCGGAAAAGCTCCGCCGCAACCGGCTGCCGGCCGAAGGCCTGGCGCTTGTCGCCCGCGATGAGGGCGGCGTCCTGATCGGCACGGTCCGGCTCTGGCATGTCGATGCCGGCGTGGATGCTGCCGGTCGCGCCGTGCCCGCGCTGCTGCTCGGCCCGCTCGCCGTCGATCCCTGCGCAAACGGCAAGGGCGTCGGTTCGGCCCTGATGCGCGCGGCGATTGCTGCGGCTGAAGCCCGCGGCCACGGCGCGATCCTGCTGGTCGGCGATCCGGAATATTATCAGCGCTTCGGCTTTTCCGCCGAAAAGGCGGAGCATCTCGTCATGCCCGGCCCGTTCGAGCGCCGCCGTTTCCTCGGCCTTGAGCTGACGGAGGGTTTTCTTTCCGGCGCGGCGGGCCTTCTTGTCGCCACCGGCCTCAAGGCGCCCTCGGCTCGGGTCAAGCCGCTTCGGCGGGCTGCCTGATCCATTTTCTGCCGGATGTCAAAAGGCCCTCGCAGCATCGCCGCGAGGGCCTTTTTCCGTTGGTTTCTGAAGCGTCCGGTTCAGCCGGCCCGGCGACGATCGCTGACAGGCTGATAGGCAAGCTTTGCGTGGTATTTGCAATAGGGCGAGTTTTCCGGCGACTCGCAGCCGCAGAAGTAGAAGTCCTCCTGGGTGGGATCGCCGACCGGCCATTTGCAGGTCCGTTCCGTCAGGTCGGTCAGCGCGATTTTGCGCATGATCGGCACGACATTGTTGTCGGGCGCTGCCTTCTGCTCGGGCGCGGCCTCGGTTTCGGCAACGATCTCCTGCTTCAGCGCGGTGGCGCCGGCGGTACGCGGCGCACTCGGCGCCGATGCCGGCGTTTCCGAAGGCTTGCGGCCGGCGGCGCGCGAGGCGAAGTTCGGCGCACGCGGCGGCGCGGTGTTGCGGGCTGTGGCGCGGGTGGCGGCAGACGGCGCCGACCCGCCGCTCTTGGCGCGGCCCGGCAGCGCCAGACGGTGCACCTTGCCGATGACGGCATTGCGGCTCACGCCGCCGAGCTGATTGGCGATCTGGCTCGCGCTCAGCCCCTCGGACCAGAGTTGTTTGAGTTTTTCAACGCGCTCGTCTGTCCAGCTCATGGGTAATCTCCGGCTGTTTGCGGGCGGAATCGGTCGCCATGCTCCGGAATGCCTCCGAAACAGGAAAGTGTCGCCAATCCGGGTGATCAGATCCGCCGCCTGCAGTTCTCTGTTGGGACTTAAGTTAGGCCCATGGCACTATCGTGGCAAGGCGACAGCGAATCGCTGGAATCCTTTTTCGCGGTTTTCCCCAACTTGGTGTTTTTCGAATTCATCATTTGCCGTGCGCGACATCGTTCGGCGCCGCACCGGCTTTGTTGACATTGGGGTCGGAGATGACAATATATGCCGAGCCGCCGCCTGAGGCGGCATTTTTAATTTCTGCAACCGCCCCAGACTGAAACTGGCTGGCATATCGTCCTTGCCGGGAGCTTGATCACCATGTCCGCATCATCGCCGCTCTTCAACACATTCGCCAGAATACCGCTCCGGTTCGAGCGCGGCGAGGGTGTCTGGCTTGTGACGGACAAGGGCGAGCGATATCTGGATTTCGCCGCCGGCGTCGCCGTCAATTCCCTCGGCCATGCCCATCCGCATCTGGTGGAGGCGCTGAAGGATCAGGCCGAGAAGCTCTGGCATGTCTCGAACCTCTACGAGGTCTCGGGCCAGGAAAGGCTCGCCGAACGGCTGACGGCCGAAACCTTTGCCGACAAGGTGTTCTTCAACAATTCCGGCGCGGAGGCGCTCGAGACAGCGATCAAGACTGCTCGACGCTACCACTTTGCCAAGGGGCATCCGGAAAAGATCGATATCATTACCTTCGAGGGCGCCTTTCACGGGCGCACGCTGGCAACCATCGCCGCCGGCGGCCAGGCAAAGTATATGGAGGGCTTCGGGCCGAAGGCGCCGGGCTTCGTCCAGATTCCGGCCGGTGATATCGACCTGCTGAAGGAGACGATCGGCGAGACGACGGCCGCGCTGATGATCGAGCCGATCCAGGGCGAGGGCGGCGTGCGCAGCGTCGACAAGGCGTTCCTCAAGGCATTGCGCGAGATCTGCGATGAACAGGGCCTGTTGCTGATCTTCGACGAGGTCCAGACCGGCGTCGGGCGGACGGGAACGCTGTTTGCCTACCAGCAGACCGGCGTCGAACCCGATATCATGGCGATCGCCAAGGGGATCGGCGGCGGCTTTCCGGTCGGCGCCTGCCTTGCCAGCGACGAGGCCGCCTCGGGCATGGTGCCGGGCGTGCATGGCACGACGTTCGGCGGCAATCCGCTGGCCATGGCCGTCGGCAATGCCGTTCTTGACGTGGTGCTGGAAGACGGCTTCCTGGAGCATGTCCGCGAAATGGGCCTTCTGTTCCGCCAGGGGCTCGCCGAACTGAAGGACCGCTATCCCGACGTGATCGAGGAAATCCGCGGCGAAGGCCTGATGGTCGGCGTCAAGGCAAAGGTGCCGGCCGGCGAGCTTGCGGCGGCGATGCGTGACGAGAAGCTGCTGTCAGTGCCCGCCGGCGAAAATGTCGTGCGCCTGTTGCCGCCGCTCACCGTCAGTGACGAGGACGTCCGGGAAGGGCTCGCGCGGCTCTCGCGCGCTGCGGCGAAGCTCTCGCCCGCCCGGTCCGCCTGAAGCATTAGAAAGAGTTAGTTCCATGTCCTCTCCGAGACATTTTCTCGACCTCTCCGCCGTTTCGGCATCCGCATTGCGGGACATTCTGGACGACGCGGCGACCCGCAAGGCAGCGCAGAAGGCGGGAACCGCCGACAAGCCGCTTGCCGGCAAGATGCTGGCGATGATCTTCGAGAAGCCGTCGACGCGCACCCGCGTATCCTTCGATGTCGGCATGCGCCAGCTCGGAGGCGATACGCTGGTGCTGTCGGGCAAGGACATGCAGCTCGGCCGGGCCGAGACGATCGGCGATACGGCGCGCGTGCTGTCGCGGTATGTCGACGCGATCATGATCCGCACGACAGACCACGCGCGGCTGCTGGAGCTTGCCGAATACGCGACCGTGCCGGTGATCAACGGGCTGACCGATGCCACCCATCCCTGCCAGATCATGGCCGATCTGCAGACCTTAGAGGAGCATCTTGGGCCGGTGGCGGGCAAGACAATCGCGTGGACCGGAGACGGCAACAATGTGCTGCACTCCTTCCTCGAGGGCGCGGCGCGGTTCAAGTACCGCGTCAACATCGCCGTGCCGCCCGGCTCCGAGCCCGACGGCCGCTTTGTCGACTGGGCGCGCAAGGAAGGGGCTGACGTGACCTTCTTCGAGGATGCCAAGGATGCAGTCGAAGGCGTCGACTGCGTGGTGACCGACACCTGGGTCTCGATGAACCAGGAGCACAAGGCGCGTGGCCACAATGTCTTTCAGCCCTATCAGGTCAATGCCGATCTGATGAGGCGGGCCAATGACAATGCGATCTTCATGCACTGCCTGCCGGCCCATCGCGGCGAGGAAGTGACAGACGAGGTGATGGACGGACCGCAATCGGTCGTGTTCGATGAGGCCGAAAACCGGCTTCACGCCCAGAAATCCGTACTGGCCTGGTGTCTCGGAGCTATCGACTGAGCTGCCGGCCTCCCCCGCGAAGGGGGGAAGGAGACGAAATATGCAGGATCTGAAACAGCAACTCGGCGAACTCGGTTTCGCCGGAGACGACATGGTTGTGCCCTTCCAGGTGGATGCGCTCGACGTGCGCGGCCGCACGGTCCAGCTCGGACCGCTGCTCGACGCGATCCTGTCGCGCCATGACTACCCGGAGCCCGTCGCGCGGCTTCTCGCCGAAGTCGTCGTGCTGACGGCGCTGATCGGCACGTCGCTGAAATTTACGGGCAAGTTCACCGTGCAGACCAAGAGCGACGGCCCCGTCGATCTGCTGGTCGCAGACTTCTCGACGCCGGACGCGCTGCGCGGCTATGCCCGCTTCAGCGAAGAGGCGCTTAAGGCAGCGGTTGCGGCAGGCAAGGCGACGCCGGAGGACCTGCTGGGCCGCGGCGTGCTTGCCTTTACCATCGACCAGGGCAGTTTCATGCAGCCCTATCAGGGTATTGTCGAGCTTGACGGCAGTTCGCTGGAAATGATCGCCATGGGTTATTTCCGCCAGTCGGAGCAGATCCCGACCGCCGTCAGGCTTGGCGTTGCCAAGCTGCTCGACCGCGACGATGACGGCCAGCCGCGCGAACGCTGGCGCGCGGGCGGCCTGGTGGCGCAGTTTCTCCCCGAGGAGGCGGGCCGCATGCGCCAGCCCGATCTTCACGGCGGCGACGGGGATGACGGCACGCTGTCTCATGCTCCCGATGACGCATGGACGGAGGCGCAGGCGCTGGTCGAGACGATCGATCTTGACGAGATGACCGATCCGGAAGTCGGCGCCGAACGCCTGCTCTATCGCTTGTTCCACGAGCGCGGCGTGACGGTCTATCCGGCTCAGGGCGTCTATGACCGCTGCAGCTGCTCGCGCGAGCGCATTCTCGGCGTTCTCAAGGGCTTCACGGCCGAGGAGGTCGACGACAGCGTCGAGGACGGCAAGATCACGGTCACCTGCGAGTTCTGCTCGACGCCCTACGTCTATTCGCCGGAAGAAGTCCGGGAAGCCTGATCGAACCGCTCAGTTCACTAAATGATTGAAATGCGCCGGGCCTCAGCGTATCCCTAGAAAAAACGCGAAAGGCTGACGGCGCATTTCCGTTGTCTGGTATTGCGCCGGCGAGTGGGTTGAAATGGGTTTCGGGAAATCAAAAAGCAGGTTCTGTCGGCGGGATGAGGCGGCGCGCTGCGCTCTGCGGCGAATGGGCCGGCATGCGGCGGGCGAAGACCCGGTCAAGCGCCGGCAGATTGTGGAGGGCGCGCGGCAGGTGTTCATGAATGTCGGCTTCGATGCCGCCAGCATGAACGACATCATCCGCGCCGCGGGCG
>NZ_CFHTCS010000147.1:0-10029 GCF_984369615.1 Martelella sp.
GCTTCAGCAGCGCGAGATTGTGAAGCCAGTCGGTTTTGCGCGACACCTGGTCCCTCTTCGACGTCTGTTTCCCGGACCTTCTAGCACGACCCCCCGCGGGCAACACAAGGCCGCATTGTATCGGCGATGCCTCGCCGGCTTTGACCAAGCGTTGCCGAGCGGCAACATATCCGCGTGAAATGTCTTTTTTGCGGTTGACGGCTATGGCCATCCGGATGCGGTGGGTCTATAAGTCCCGCGTTTTCTCTAACCGGCGAAAGGAGCATGGCATGATGAACATCACTGGCTTTGTAGTGCTCCGCGTTCCACCGCGCCGGACCGTGTGACCTTTCACACCGCCTTCTTCTTTCCTATTTAATCATCCGAATTAACGCGACAGCGTGAACCGGTCGCTGTTCCAGTCCCGGGTCCCCTGTGGGGGCATAGTGTGCTCTTTTTTGGAGAGCGGCCGGGAGGCATTGGAGTGAGATCATGTTTCGCTGGTTTGAAAACCGCCTCAATCCCTACCCCGTGGAGGAGCCCACGGCGCCGCCCACGGGCCTTATTCCCTTCCTGTGGCACTATTCGAAGCCCGCAGCGCCCTATCTGGCGCTAATGGCCCTCGTTGCAGCGCTGGTCGCCTTCGGGGAAGTCTATCTGTTTCGCTTCCTCGGCGATATCGTCGACTGGCTGTCGACGGCCAACCGCGAGACCTTCCTTGCGGACGAGGGCTGGCGGCTCGCCTTCATGGGCGCGCTGGTTCTGGTGCTGCTGCCGGGCCTGACGATTTTCTCCTCGCTGCTGATCCATCAGGTGCTGCTGGGCAATCTGCCGATGATCAGCCGCTGGCAGATGCATCGCTATGTGTTGCGCCACTCGATGAATTTCTTCGCCAACGAGTTTGCGGGACGGGTTTCGCAGAAGGTCATGCAGACCTCGCTTGCCATCCGCGAAACGGTGATGAAGGCGCTCGACATGTTCGTCTACGTCATCACCTATTTCGTTTCGATGATCTTCATCGTTGCCGCAGCCGACCGGCGTCTCGTCATTCCGCTTCTGGTCTGGATCGTCATCTATGCCTTGCTGCTCTGGTACTTTATCCCGCGGCTGCGCAAGATCTCGGCCGAGCAGGCCGATGCGCGCTCGCTGATGACGGGTCGGGTGGTCGACAGCTACACCAATATCGCCACCGTCAAGCTGTTCTCGCATGCCGGCCGCGAGGAGCTTTTTGCGCGCGAGGGCATGGACGGCTTTCTGGATACGGTCTACCGCCAGATGCGGCGGGTGACCCAGTTCCAGGCGCTTGTCTATATCAACAATGCGGTCGCGCTTTTTGCCGTGGCGGCGCTGGCGATCCGCTTCTGGCTGGAAAGCAGCATCACCGTCGGCGCAATTGCGCTGACCCTCGGTCTGGTTATGCGCATCGGCGGCATGTCGCAGTGGATCATGTGGGAAGTCACCGGGCTCTTCGAGAACATCGGCACGGTCTATGACGGCATGTCGATGATGGCGAAGAAGCACGAGCTGGTCGATGTCGACGACGCGCAGGCTCTGGACGTGAAGAAAGGCGAGATCGTCTATGACGACATCTCCTTCCATTACGGCAAGGCGGGCGGCGTCATCTCCGGTCTGTCGCTCACCATCAGGCCGGGCGAGAAGGTCGGTCTGGTCGGACGTTCCGGCGCGGGCAAGACGACGATGATGAACCTGCTCCTGCGCTTCTTCGATCTTGAAGGCGGGAAGATCACCATCGACGGCCAGGATGTCTCGAAAGTGTCGCAGGACAGCCTGCGCTCGATGATCGGCGTGGTGACGCAGGACACGTCCCTGCTGCATCGCTCGATCCGCGACAACATCGCCTATAGCCGTCCGGGCGCAACGGACGAGGAGGTGACTGCCGCGGCAAAACGCGCCAATGCCTGGGACTTCATCGAAGGGCTTTCCGACATGCAGGGTCGCACCGGGCTTGACGCCCATGTGGGCGAGCGCGGGGTGAAGCTTTCCGGCGGCCAGCGCCAGCGCATCGCGATCGCCCGCGTGTTTCTCAAGGACGCGCCGATCCTGGTGCTGGACGAGGCGACCTCGGCGCTCGATTCAGAGGTCGAGGCGGCCATTCAGGAAAGCCTGTTCGGGTTGATGGAGGGCAAGACCGTGATCGCGATCGCCCACCGCCTGTCGACGCTGACGGAGATGGATCGCCTCGTTGTCCTCGACAAGGGCGAGATCATCGAGACTGGCACGCATCAGGAACTCGTGGAGGCCGGCGGCATCTATGCCGATCTGTGGAAACGCCAGTCCGGCGGCTTTCTCGCCGAGGACGAGACGCTTGCCGGAGAGGCTGCCGAGTAAGAACGGGCGGGCCCGCCGGAGACGGCGGGCCCGCCGAAAAAAAACCGACGGGTTTGTCAGCAGTCTGGGAGGCGGCCGTGGCCGCCTTTCTTTGTTTATGCGAGGTTGCCCGGCCTCTTCAGGCCGCTTCCTGGTGTCGTTCCTGGAAGAACAGGGCCTGGCTGATCAGCGCCTTGACCATGTCCGGGTTGAACGGCTTGGTGACCAGGAAGGTCGGCTCGGGCCGTTCGCCGGTCAGGAGGCGCTCGGGGAAGGCGGTGATGAAGATCACCGGAATGGAATCATGCTCCAGGATGTCGTTGACCGCGTCGATACCGGAGCTGCCGTCGGCAAGCTGGATGTCGGCGAGCACCATGCCTGGCTTGGAACTGTTGTAGAGGTCGACCGCTTCCTTGTGGGTGCGCGCGATGCCGGTCACCCGATGACCGAGGCTTTCGACCATCTGCTCGATATCCATGGCGATCAGCGGCTCGTCCTCGATGATCATGATGTCGGTGGCCACCTGGCGGGCGATCTCTGCCGAGGCCTCGTCAACGAGGCCGGGGATCGCGTCGGGCTCGACCTCGAGGATCGCGGCCGTTTCCTCATGTGAGAAATTTTCGAGCGAGATCAGCAGAAAGGCCTGCCGAGGCTTGGCCGGAAGCGCCATCAGATTGGCCGCGGCGCGTTTTTCCCATGAATAGGGCGATTCGATGTCCTCTATCTCGATCGTCGTGGAACTGAACAGGCGTGAAAAGAGTTTGTAGAGTGAAACCTTGTCGTCGCCGTTCTCGGGAAAAAGAGAGACATCCTCGATCAGCGTTTCAAGGACGGCGGCCACATAGGCATCGCCGGAGGTTTGCGATCCGGTCACGGCACGAGCGTACCGCCTGAGATATGGCAAATGGGCAGCGATACGGGTTGAAAGCGACATATTATACAGTCTCCTGCCTCGGTAAATCTGTTGGGTAGGCTCAAAGAGCGCTATCAAAATGACCAAATGCGTCAGTCAAAAAAAAGTTCCGGCTTTGAAGGAACTTTTTATCGGACCCGGCGTTTTCGGCTTGAACATGCAATTGGGTACAAACGGGATTAAACTGGTGAAAAGCAATAGCAGTCTGGGAAAAGGGGAAGCTCTGCCCGGCACGGCAAAGAGCCCGGAAGAGGCGATCAGCCGCCGCCTCAAGGCCCTTTACAATGCCGTTGAACAGGAGGAGATCCCGGATCGGTTTCTCGACCTGCTCGAACGTCTTGATGCGGCAGAGTCCGCTTCGACGCGCAAAGCAAAGGGGTGACGGCCTTGGTCAGGGATGATGATACGAGCTTCAAGCGCGATATGCTGAAGACGGTGCCCAGCCTGCGTGCCTTTGCGGTATCGCTGTGCGGACATCAGGATATGGCGGACGATCTCGTCCAGGACACGATCATGAAGGCCTGGGCCAAGCAGGACAGTTTTGCCGAGGGCACGAACATCAAGGCATGGCTGTTCACGATCCTGCGCAACGAGTTCTACAGCCAGATGCGCAAGAGTGGTCGCGAAATACAGGATTCCGACAATGTCTTCACCGAGCGGCTGTCGACGCATCCCGCACAATATGGCGCGATGGACCTGCGCGACTTCCGCAAGGCGTTGAACCGGCTGCCTGACGATCAGCGCGAGGCGATCATTCTGGTCGGCGCTTCCGGCTTCTCCTATGAGGAGGCGGCCGAGATTTGCCAATGCGCCATCGGCACGATCAAGAGTCGCATCGCGCGGGCGCGCGGCAAGCTTCAGGAGCTTCTGGATATCCAGGGGGAGGTCGACTTCGGACCGGATGCGAATTCCGCCGCCGTCGTCAGCAGCGCGTTCGTTACGCGCCCGGCATGAGGACAAGCCGCGACCGTTCTCCTGCTTCTGATCGAAAACCGCCGTGCGTTCGGGATGACGACCCGGACGCACGGCTTTTTCTGCGTCTTCGGAACGAAATTCGGCGCGCAAGGGAACCTAAGCACTGGTCAGGCGTTCTTGAGCGTGATTGATATTCCGCCGGTCGATGCGGTCATCCGAAATAGCGCGGAAGAACCCTTGCTTTCGCCTCAGAATGAAGAGCCTTTTAGCCAGTGGAACATTTGCCGAGCGATATTGTCGATGCGATCAAGGATCAGGACAGGCTAAACACCCTATCGCAGACAATCATGCGTGCCGCCGAGGTCGACGAAGACTTCGTCGCGATCGTCGAATCGGCTGCCTTGCGCTTCGCCTGCCCGGCTGCGCTTATCCTGATAGCTGACTATGACGAAAATTGGGTACAGGCGGTTCACGGCATGCAGCCGGAGACCGTTCCGACCCGCTCCGGCCTTTTCGTCTATCCGATCGCGCTCAAGCAGGACCCGGCGCTGATCCTCAACAATCCGGCCGACCAGCTCGATATCGCGCCTTCCGTTCCGAACTATGACGGCAAGCCCGTCAGGTTTTTCGCCGGCGCGCCAATCAAGGTGCACGGCGTCAATGCGGGCTCGCTTTGCGTCATCGACGGGACCAATCACCGCGACATTTCCGATGAGGATGCCGCGGCGCTGCGCCGTCTCGCCAATCTGGCCGGCTCACTCTATGAATTAAAGGATGCCGCGCGCGGCAAGGCTTCCGCCGATATAGCGCTGTCGCGCGCCCAGAAGCGTCACTCCATGGCGCTTCGCGCCGGCAACATCGCCGCCTGGAGCTGGGACCGCCAAAGCAATATGGTCGAGTGCGACAATGCGCTGAGGGAAATGCTCGGCCTGCCGGCCGGCGAGCCGGTGACCTGCCGCAGCCTTCTTGCCGCCATCGCGCCGGAGACGCGCTTTCCGCTTCTGCGCCGCTTCAAGTCGGCGCTCGATCGCGGCGAGGAGTACCAGTGCGAATTCAAGGCCGCCGCAACGGGCAAGTGGCTGCTGTCGCTCGGCGGCGCCTATGAAAGCGTGCTGTCGGCAGAGCAGAGCGGGCCGGTCTTCGGCGTCGTTGTCGATATCTCGACAACCAAGGAGTCGGAGCAGAAGACGCGGCTCCTCCTGCGCGAGCTCAATCATCGGGTCAAGAACACGCTGGCGATCGTCCAGTCGATCGCCGGCCAGACGCTGCGGCGCTCGCGCACTTCGGCAGAGTTCAACATGGCCTTTTCCGGCCGCCTTCAGGCCTTGTCGGCCGCCCACACCCTGCTTTCCGACGAGCAGTGGGGGGCGATCGCGCTTGACCGCTTGCTGCGTTCCCAGGTGGCGCCGTATATCGACAGCGCCAGCCGGCAGGTCGATATTCACGGTAGCGCTGTCTTCCTCGACCCTGACGAGGCGCTGGCGCTCGGTCTCGTCATCCACGAACTGGCGAGCAATGCCGCGAAGTTCGGGGCGCTTTCCACGCGCGCCGGCGTCGTCGATATCTCGGTTGCCTGCGGCGAGGACGATAATGGCGCGTCCCATCTCGAGCTCGACTGGGTGGAGGTCGGCGGCCCGCCGGTCACGCCGCCGCAAGAGCGCGGCTTCGGCAGCGTCCTGATCGAGCGCAGTCTCGACAAGGTTATCGGCAGCAAGGTCGATATCGAATTTGCCGACACCGGCCTCAGGGTCCATATCCGCATGCCGTTGCGCTTCTGCTGAGATCTTTCGCCGCGCCCTCCGCCGGACCCCGCCCGCCGCCAGAAGCCCGGGCGGTTTTTTTGCCTTCCCTGATCGAAAAAAAACGTATCGACGCAGGAACAAGGTGTCCGGCAGCACGTTTTGTTGGTGTGCAGCGAGTGAGAATAAAACGAGACTAAAATAAATATTAAATCGTGCTCGCAAAGAAACATTCAGGAAAAGAGGAGTATTGATATGCTTCGCAAGATTCTTTCGACTACGGCGCTGGTAGCAGTTGTTTCCACGGGCGCGGCCTATGCGCAGGACGCTACCAATACCGACACGATGGACAACAAACCCGCCGCGACGACCGGCATGGAAGCTGGCATGGAAACGGGCGCAACGCCGGTCTTTCCCGAACGTCAGGCTGCCTCTGACGATGCCCAGAGCTTCTTCGGCGCAACCGACCAGCAGGTTCTCGCAAGCTCGCTTCTCGGCTGGCCGGTCTATGGTCAGGATGCCGATGATCAGGGCCGCGAGCAGATTGGCGACATCAATGACATCGTGATGGGTTCGAACGGCAACGCGACTGCTGCCGTCATCGGCGTCGGCGGTTTTCTCGGCATCGGCGAAAAGGATGTCGCCGTGTCCTTCGACCGTCTCGGCTGGCAGCAGGGCGAGAACGGCAACTGGCTGACGATCGACGCGACCATCGAGGAACTCGAGAACGCCCCGTCATTCGAATATGACAATCCGAACCTGATCGAGGGCGGCACGGCGGCGATCCGTGAGGAGGCCGGCCAGCTTCGCACGGCGACCAATGACGCCGCCAACAACGTTGCAAACGAGACGCAGGATCTCGCCAATACCACCGGCAACGCCATGAACCAGGCCGGCGAGGCCGCCGGCAACGCCATGGACGACATGGTGGCAGGCGTGAACAGCATGGGCGAGAACGCCGCGGAGACGATGAATGCGGAAAATCCGATGCTGGAGGGCATGTCCGAGGTCGACATGGCGTCGATCTCCTTCGACCAGCTTGACGGCGCCACCGTGCTGAGCGCTGAAGGCGACAGCGTGGGCGATGTTTCGAACATCATGACCCACGGCGATCAGAGCCAGAACATCCTGATCGTTGACGTCGGCGGCTTCCTGGGTATCGGCGAGAAGCCCGTGGCGATCTCAGCCGATGCGGCGACGGTCATGAGCGACGGCGACGTCTATGTCATCAAGACGCGGTTTGACCGGGAAACGCTGGAAAATCAGCCGGAATTCTCCGAACAGGCGCTGAATGAAAATCCGGATGCCGTTCTTCTGAACTGATAACTCCGGAAGCAGTGCGTTGCGATAGGCCCGCGATCTTCGGATCGCGGGTTTTTCGTTGCGCGGAGAACCGGTCAATGGCCGGTTTTTTCGCGCCATTTGCCGCCCTCGCCGCGCTGAAGCAGGGGCGTTGAAAAGCAGGCGTGGATTTTTTTCGAGAGCCCATCCTCGTATTCGTCGAGGGGGGCGCGGTATCGCGCTGTCTGCAGCATGGCCGCGCCGATCGTGACGGGGCGGATGCCGCATTTTTCGAGCAGAGACAGGCCGGCGAGGATCGAGCGTCCCGAGGAAATCACGTCATCGACAAGGGCGACGCGCTTTCCGGAAAGGAGAGGCAGCATGCGCGGGTCGATGAACAGGCGCTTGTCCTGATCCGGCGTCGTTACCGAGTTCATGGGCATCGACAGCGCGTCCTCGTACCAGAACTTGCGGGAGTTGCCGAGAGGAACGAAGCGGGCGTGACCCAGCGCCCTGGCAACGCCCGCGGCAAGCGTCAGCCCCAGGGTCGGCAGGCCGACGACGATATCTGGTCTCTCAGCCGCCAGGCGTCCGGCCAGGTCTTCGGCAAGGCCATCGCAAACGGCGAACGAGGCCTGGTTGATGATGAGAGAGGCCAGGCCGCCGCCGTCGACCGATCGGATCGGCAGCAGCAACTGACGGCCGTCGGCAAGGGTGGCGGGATAGGCGGCGGAAAGCGGCGCGTGCGGGTCGACTGTTCGCGGCGGCAGGAATTCCTGCCAGAACTCGTGAGGTTGCATCTTGGGGTGTCCTGTTCGGGCCTTTGCGTGTTCTGCCGCACGGCCATGACGGGGAGATCGCGCGACGCCAGCGCGTTCTGAAAAAACACACTTGCCCTGGCATTTATGCTTGGGTAGCCAGTAGAGGCAAGCGCGAGGTCAGAAGGCGGGGTTCAGATGATCCATCTCTACAGGGTCGGCGGTGTCAAGACCGCCTTGCCGTCGTCAGGCGCGGCGGAACCGCTTGGCGAGGACGTCGTCTGGATCGACATGCTCGATCCGACCGAGGCGGACATGCAACAGATGGAATCGCTCCTGGGCGTGATGCTGCCGACCCGCGAGACGCTGAAGAACATCGAGCCTTCCAGCCGTTACTATACCGAGGGCAACGCCGTATACATGACCGCGTCGATCGTGATGAACGTGGATTTCGGCCTTGCCCAGCTGACCGATGTCGGCTTCATCCTCGCCGAAGGCCGGCTGGTGACCATCCGCCACGCCGAGCCGAAGCCGTTCTTTCTCTTCGCCGCCGACATGAAGCGTCTCGATATCGGGCCCGGGCAGGGCGTACGCGTTCTCGCCCACCTGCTCGACACGATCGTCGACCGCACGGCCGAGATCCTGGAACTGGCGGTCGCCAAGATCGACAATGTCTCGATCGCCGTTTTCGGGGAGGGCGTGCGCGGACGGCGACGACCCCCGGCCGAACTCGAGGAGCGGCTGATCGAGATATCGACCTACCACCGCCTCGTCAGCAAGACGCGCGACAGCCTGATCACGCTGGCGCGCCTTTCCGCCTACGTGCAGGCGCTTGGGCGGGTGCGGGACGACAAGCCGACCAAGGATCTCTGCCGCATCGTCGCCCACGACATCCAGTCTCTGTCCGAGCACGCCAGTTTCGTTTCTTCCAACATTTCCTTCCTGCTCGATTCGTCGCTCGGTCTCGTCAATCTCGAACAGAACAACATCATGAAGCTGTTCTCTGTCGTTTCGGTGGTCTTTGCGCCGCCGATGCTGATCGCCGGCATCTATGGCATGAATTTCGACCGCATGCCCGAACTGCACTGGGCATACGGTTATCCCGCCGCCGTTGCCGCAATGCTCCTGACGGGCGTTCTCGCCATCTACTGGCTGCGCTCGCGCGGCTGGTTCTAGGGCTTTGGTCGAACAAATCCGGTTGCGCAATTGCGGTTGCCTCGAAGCTTGACTAGCATGGGCATGAAAACTATGGTGCGCCCGACTTGACCGGGGGGTCCCGAAGGCTTTATCGCATTGCTGAAACATCCGCCGAGCGCCGGTCGCGCGGTCGAGGATTTTTGGGAAAGCGGATTTGATGGCTGAGGACGGGCAGGAGGACTTGGAAGAACGCCGCAAGCGGCTCGCCAGCGAACTGGGCGCGCTGCGGAAGGGCCAGAATGGAGAGAGCGACAGGAAGGCGGAAAGCTCCGCCAATGACCGGCGTGAAATGTCGAAGGGCCTGAAGCTTTCGAGCGAATTCATGGCCGCCATTTTCGTCGGTTTCATGATCGGCTTTCTCCTCGACAAGTTTGCCGGAACCGGCCCCTGGGGCATGATCGGCTTTCTTCTTCTCGGTTTTGGCGCCGGGGTCTTGAATGTGTTGCGCTCCGTCGGTTATGTGGCTGAGCCGGAGGACCGTCTGAAGAAGGACGGGAAATAAAGTTTGGTTCTGCGCGCATGACCGCCCCAAGCGGGTCCGCGCAAGGTGAGAAGAGAGAGCACAGGTGGCAAACGATCCGACCCATCAGTTTCAGATCCACAATATCGTTCCGATCAATGTCGGCGGACTGGACTTTTCCTTCACCAATGCATCGCTGTTCATGGCGATCACGGTGGGCGCTGCGGCGGGCTTCATGTATCTGGCGACCTCCAAGCGCGGCCTTATTCCTTCGCGCACCCAGTCGATAGCCGAACTTCTCTACGAGTTCGTGGCCTCGATGCTGAGGGAAGGCGCGGGGACAAAGGGGATGGTGTTCTTCCCCTTCGTGCTGACGCTCTTCCTGTTTCTGCTGACCGCCAATCTGATCGGCATGTTCCCCTATTTCTTCTCCGTGACCAGCCAGATCGTCGTGACCTT
>NZ_CFHTCS010000148.1:0-9970 GCF_984369615.1 Martelella sp.
GGATATCGGCCCTCAGCTCGTCGGTCTTCAGTACAAGGAGCGTGTCGCCTGCCTTGACCGCGTCATTGAAGTCGGCGCGCACGGCCTTCACCGTGCCCGACAGTTCGCTCGATATGTCGACCCTGACCGTCGGCTCGATCGCGCCGGTGGCCGCGACCGTCACCGTCATCGGCCCGCGCTCGACCTCCTGTGTGACATAGATTGGCTTTGCCGCGACGATCTGCAGATCGCCGGACGTCAGATAGCGGTAGCCGGCATAGCCGCCGGCAGCCAGCACGACGACGAGTATGATCGCCCCCCAGGGCATACGAAAGCCGCGCCGGGGCTTGTCATCGCCAAGAATGGCATGAATATCAGGCACTTGCGGGCGAGGGCGCTCATTGGCATCCGCGCCGCCGCGCCGGCCGGTTCTGTCCATGTCGGAGGACATTGTCGAAGAGCTCCTGTCTGGGGCTACGCATTTGACGATTTGCCGCGACTATGGCCACGAAGCGGCGCGCATGCAAGCCGTTGCCGAAGCGAAAATGAGGCCGGTGCGCGGACGATCCGCTCCGGCCCCGAAGCCAACGCCCGTATTCGGCCTGGCCGCCGGCCGTCTCGCGCGATAGCCTCGGAAACGAATCGTGTTATTGTGAAAACAATGAAAGTTCGAACGCGGCGCCGGACGCCGGGAAGAACAGAACGCACATCCCCGTGGAGGAAATCCCTTGAACCATCGTCGTCTTGCAGCCATCGTCACCACGGCGTTCCTTTGCGTCGCGTCGTTCAGCCCGGCCTCTGCGACATTGCCGGACGGCGCAAGCTCCCTCAGCGAAACCTATCAGGACTGGCGCGTCGAATGCGTCTCGAACGGCGATGCGGATCGCTGCGTGATGGTTCAGGTTCAGGTTGCGCAGGAAGGCGGGCAGCGCGTCATTTCCGTCGAGCTCAATGCGCCGGCGGCCGATCAGGCCCAGGGCGTCGTCGTGATGCCGTTCGGCTTCGCCTTGGCCCAGGGCGTCACGCTTTCGATCGATGCGGAGACCGACGGCCCGAAATTCGGATTTTCGACTTGTCTGCCGCAGGGTTGCTTTGTTCCGGTGTCGATCGATGCCAACATGCTCGATCGCCTGAAGAGCGGCGGCACGCTTCACATCAGGGGCATGCCGATCAACGGCAACGAGATGGTCGATTATCCGATTTCACTCAAGGGCTTCACAGCCGCCTTCAACCGCTTGAATGCATTGCGTTAAGTCGCATTACTATTTCCCGTATGCAAACGGCTCCGCGAACAGACCGTCCGGAGCCGTTTTCTCTGTTTCGGCATAGCATAAGTTCCATAATCTACCTTATGCGATTTTTGTCGATGTCTTCTTGTGACAGTGCCGTGCCCTCTGTCCCTTCTGGCGCAAACAGAAACAACCGGACGCGAACGCCCGGTTGCCGGAAGTTTTCAGAAAAAGCGACCTTTATCAGAAGCTGACGTTCAGACGCGCATTGATGCTGTTCTGGGAGACGCCATCGCCGAACTGGCCGATATAGCCGAAGCCGAGCTTCGCCTGTTTCGAGAGCGCAAAATCAATCCCGGCGCCGATCAGAGCCGTGTTTTCCGCCAGCGGCACGCCGGAGACGGTAAACGGCGCGCTGCCGGCAAAGGCGGCCGTCGACTTGGGCGTGATATCTCCGAATGCATGCCGCCATCCGACATCGAAATAGGCCTCGGTGCCCGCCTGCCCCATGACGACAAAGTCCGCAGCCGCCCGCAGGCCGATCGTCGAGAAGTAGGTATTCGACGATTCCGACGCGACGCTGAGCGCCGCTGCGGTCGTTCCGGTCTCGGTAAAGCTGTCCGAGTTCAGGCCGACATAGGAGAAGTTGGCATAAGGCTCGACCTCGGTGTTTTCGTCCGCGGCATAGCGATAGGCAAGTTCCCCGAAGACCTGGAAAGCCCCGGCATCGTAATCGCTCGACATTGTGTCGTAGAAGCCGGGAAAGCTCACCGTACGGTCTGCCGATACCGTGTTCCAGGTGTAGGCAAGGCCTGAACGGAAGGCCACGGCGCCGGACTTGCCGGCGGCCCATTCGCCGCCGCTGTAAGCGCCGATCGTGTAGCCATCCGTATTGCCCGAAGCTGGTCCCTTGTTGTCGAAGGACGTGTAGCCGTAGCCGGCCAGAACGCCAAGCTTCCAGCTTTCGCCGATCGATCCGTCAATACCGGCGAGGAAGCCGCCGGTGGAGGAGTCGAGCCTGCCGGCATTGGCGTTGCCGTCATATTCACTCCAGCCGCCATAGGCGTATGCCCAGGCGCCGAAAGCGCTTTCCTCGACAAGGTTTCCGCCAACCATGTCGTCGCCCCCCTCGGCATAGGACATGACCTCGACCGAGGACGTCGATTTGCCGCCGAAAGCCTGATGCAGACGGCCGTAGACCGCATCCCTGGCATATTCGGTGTGGTCGATCATGACGGTCTTGTTGGAGGCATAGATATCGCCCGACAGAGCGCTGTAGGCCAGCGGTGCGTCGTCGACGGTCATTTTCAGGATGACGTTTTCGTAGAGCGTCGGCGGTGGCGACAGATTGCCCAGTGTCTCCAGCGCATTGGCAACGGCGACCTGGTTTGGCGTCTCGGCGACCGAGGCGAATGTCCGTTCGTTTCTCTCGACCGTCAGGATCACAGAATTGGGATCGTAACGCAGATAGGGTGCAACGAAGGCATAATTGTCGACATTGTCCCAAACGGGCATCGATGATGCGAACGCGCCGTTGACGCCGCCGGCCGCAGTCAGGATCACATAGTCATGATCGAGAAGGTAGTCATCGATTGTGTCGACTTCGACAGAGCCTGCGAGGTTGGCGACGCCGCCGACGGCGATCAGGTCGGCATTCCCGGCAAGGTCCACTTCCGCTTCGATCACCGAGGTGGACGCGAGGTTGAGGTCGCCGCCAACGATGATCGTACCGATCGAATTACCTGGCGCCAGTCGGCCGGAACTGCTCGCACTGCCTGAGATGTTCAGATTGCCTCCCGCCCTCGACGTATAATCCACGAACAGTCGGCCGTTCACATTGACCTTGTTCTGAATCGTGCCGCCGGTCGTGCTGGAACCGTTTTCAACATAGAGGTCACCGCCGACGGTAGCCCTCTCACCTGCGCCCGAGATGAAACTGCCCGTGCTATGCTGCAGGATCAGATCGCCCGAGATTTTTGCCCCGGGCTGAAGAGTGACGACCTGGTCATAGGTCGAGGTCCCCCTGGACGTCAGCGTGCCGCCGATCGTGGCGCCCGCGCCGATTGTCACCGGTGTATCGTTGTTGACGACCAGAACATCGTAGGGCGCGTTGCCGATTTCGTTGACGTCTTCCGGCAGTAGCAGACCTGACAACAACCGAGACCAGTGGGACGTAAAGTCGGTCACGCCGTTGTTCCGGTTCTTCAGATACATGGCGAAGAATTGTTCGGGGCTTGTGTCGTCCAAGGACAGCGCAGGTTCCCATATATAGATCAACTCATTATTGAAATAATAGTGTACGGCGCTGTTGCCTTCTTCGTCGACATCCGTCATCAGGCGCATGTCGATCGTGTTCCAGCTGGAATAGTTGATCAGTCCGGTCGTTTCCGGCAGTTCAACCCACCCGTTATCCGTGCTGGTATCCCATACTTCGAGCCTTCCCTGCCCGTCCCGATTGGTGAACTGGATGATCGGAAAGACAGCATCATTATCGTTGTAATTGCCGGTCGCGACCTCCTCTTCGGTCATGGTCGAGCCCCAGATACTGGTGCGGATATAGTCCGTATCACTGCCGCTCCGCCAGCCATCGGCAACATAAATGTCGCCGCCGATAAAGGAATCACCCGGAGGAACGGCTGTGTTCTGCGAGTAGCCTTCCCACTGATAGTAGCTGTTTGAACCCGCTTTCGAGCCAAGGGTCTCCAGCGTGAGGACGTTCGACCGTCCCATATAGCTATCAAGCCGCGTAAAGCTTGCAGTCGGATAGCGATCAATCACCCAGTCGCTTGGATCCGTGCTGATCGGATAGAATTCAATCTTCTCGGCCAGCGCGGTTCCGCTCAGACCAAACAACAGGATTCCCGCGCAAGCGGTTGATTGCAGCAGTCTCGTTTTTACTGTGGTCATTGTTTCCTCCCAGTCATGGCCGCGGACCACAAGGGTGCCGCTGCTCCGCCCGAACTGCTTTGCCGGCTGCTGGGCATGCTGATGACAGCGCGACAAACAGACCGAAAGAGCATTTTGCAACCCCGGCGGGCATCACGCGGATATTGTGATAGAACGCATCGGCCGGGAAGCTGGAATGTACAAGGAGAGGTTACAAGCAAGCGATATTGCAACTTATGTTGCATTAATGGCACGTATATTAGTATATACTAATATTAAAATTTGAACCTATCCGGACATGGCGTAGAAACGGACAGGAAATCCAGTGATTTCGGCCTTATTGTCTCTGACCTAAGAGGATGGCATCCAACGCGCGGCATCGCGTCCCTGCCGTCGGAGAAAATGGTCAGACAGGAGCAATATCGCCCCGCGCCCAGCCTTCCTGCGTCTCGGCCATGAAGTCGGCATATCGCCCCTCGGCGATCGCGGCGCGGATGCCCTGCATCAGAGACTGATAGTAGTGGAGATTGTTCCAGGTCAGCAGCATGCCGGCAAGCGATTCATTGGCGCGCACGAGATGGTGCAGATAGGCACGGGAGTAGTCGCGCGCAGCCGGGCAATAGCTTTCCGCATCCAGCGGCCTGAGGTCTTCGGCATGGCGGGCGTTCCTGAGGTTCACCTTGCCGCGGCGCGTGAAGGCGAGGCCGTGACGCCCTGCCCTGGTCGGCATCACGCAGTCGAACATGTCGATCCCGCGCGACACCGATTTCAGAATGTCGTCGGGGGTGCCGACGCCCATCAGGTAACGCGGTTTTGTCGTCGGAAGCTCGGGCAGCGTCGTCTCCAGCATGGCCAGCATGACCTCCTGCGGCTCGCCGACGGCAAGGCCGCCGACGGCATAGCCTTTCAGGTCGAGATCGGCCAGCCCGCGCGCCGAGCGGACGCGCAGGTCCGGAATATCGCCCCCCTGGACGATGCCGAACATCGCCTTGCCCGGCTGGTCGCCGAATGCCTCGCGGCAGCGCTCGGCCCAGCGTAGCGACATCTCGGTCGATTTTTCGATCTCCGCCCGCTCCGCCGGCAGCCGGACGCATTCATCAAGCTGCATCTGGATATCGGAACCCAGCAGCCCCTGGATCTCGATCGAGCGCTCCGGGCTCATGTGATGCACGCTGCCGTCGATATGCGACTTGAAGGTGACGCCCTTCTTCTCGTCGATCTGGCGCAGCGCCGCGAGCGACATCACCTGAAAGCCGCCGGAATCCGTCAGGATCGGATATTTCCAGCGGATCAGCGAATGCAGCCCGCCAAGCCGCGCCACGCGTTCGGCGCCCGGCCGCAGCATCAGATGATAGGTGTTGCCGAGAATGATATCGGCGCCGAGATCACGCACCTGATCAAGATACATCGCCTTGACCGTGCCCGCGGTTCCGACCGGCATGAAGGCCGGCGTGCGGATTTCGCCGCGCGGCATGGTAATCGCGCCAAGGCGGGCATTACCGTCTGTGGTCTTCAGGGTGAACTGAAATTCTTGGCTCATACGTCTTTCCTGAAGAGCAGGCTGGAATCGCCGTAGGAATAGAAACGGTAGCCGGTTTCGATCGCATGGGCGTAGGCCGCGCGCATCGTCTCCAGCCCGCAAAAGGCCGAAACCAGCATGAACAGGGTCGATTTCGGCAGATGGAAATTGGTCATCAGCATGTCGACGGCGCGGAAGCGATAGCCGGGCGTGATGAAGATGCCGGTTTCACCTTCCCAGGCACCAAGCGTCCCCTCCCCGGCAGCGGCACTTTCCAGCAACCTGAGAGAGGTGGTGCCGACGGAGATGATCCGCCCGCCGCGCGCCTTCACCGCATTCAGGGCTTCGGCTGTCTCCGTCGTGACGATGCCGCGCTCGAAATGCATCTTGTGGTCGTCGGTATCCTCGGCCTTGACCGGCAGGAACGTCCCCGCTCCGACATGAAGCGTTACGAAATATTGCTCGATACCGGCTTCTTCCAGCGCGGTCAGAAGCCGCGGCGTGAAATGCAGGCCAGCCGTCGGCGCGGCAACCGCGCCGTTTTCACGGGCATAGATCGTCTGGTAGTCGTCGCGGTCCCTGCCGTCCTCGGCCCGCTTGGAGGCGATATAGGGCGGCAGCGGCACGTGGCCGACCCGCATCAGCGCCTCGTCGAGCGCGCCGCCGCGGGCGTCGAATGTCAGTGCCACCTCGCCGCCTTCCCGCTTCTCCTCGACCGTCGCAGAAAGCGTGGTCGCACGATCGGCGGAAACGAAACGCAGAACGTCGCCCGGCTTGATCCGCTTGCCCGGCCGGGCAAAGGCATGCCAGACATTGTCGGCCTTCCTGAGATGCAGCGTGGCCGAGACCGGCACCTCCTCGCCGCCTTCGCGGTGTCGAACGCCTTCGAGCTGCGCCGGGATCACTTTCGTATCATTGAATACCAGCGCGTCGCCGGGTTTCAGGAAAGTCGGCAGTTCGGACACGACATGGTCCGCAAGCCCCTCGCCCGGTCGCACCACCAGGAGCCGCGCGCTGTCGCGCGGGCTCGCCGGGCGCAAGGCGATGTTTTCATCCGGCAGGTCGAAGTCGAAGAGGTCTACGCGCATTGTATCAGGACATTTCTCAAATTCGAAAACCCGCCGGCCTCGGCCGGGCGGGTCTGTTGGTTGCGCTCTGTGCTCAATAATCTCCCCCCTTGAGGGCAGAGCTATCGCATATGGTCTCCCCGCATAGCCCCCTAATATTCTCGCCCCGGAGGGGAGAGATGTCGCGACAGCGACAGTGAGGGGGGAGCCTATCACCGCGAGCGCTCTCACGATCTGAAGCACCGCACCACCGTCACTGCCCCTTTCGGGGCATCTCTCCCGCCAGCGGGAGAGAGTATTGGGATCAAGCTGCTACGCCATATGCGATGGCCCTGCCCTTGAGGGGGAGATTGACAGGAGGGCGTCGCCCTCTTCCCGCATCAAGCGTCCGCAGCCACCTTCATCGAAATGATGTGGTCCGGGTCACGCACGGGCTCGCCCTTCTGGAAAGCATCAACGGCGTCCATGCCTTCGATGACCTGACCCCAGACGGTGTACTGCTTGTCGAGCCAGGGGGCATCGGTGAAGCAGATGAAGAACTGTGAGTTGGCGGAGTTCGGGTTCTGCGAGCGGGCCATGGAGCAGGTGCCGCGCACGTGGCGCACGGAAGAGAACTCGGCCGGAAGGTCCGGCTTGTCCGAACCGCCTGTACCGGCGCGGCCAGCATTGCCGCCCTTCTTGCCATGCTCCACATCGCCGCCCTGCGCCATGAAATCGGCGATCACGCGGTGAAAGACGACGCCGTCATAGGCGCCCTCGCGGGTCAGTTCGCGAATGCGGTCGACATGCTTGGGGGCGACATTCGGAAACGCCTCGATGACGACCTTTCCCTTGGTCGTTTCCATGATGAAGGTGTTTTCCGGGTCTTTGATTTCGGCCATCTGGGTCTCCTGTGGCTGAGCGGGAGCATAATCCGAGTGAAGCGAGGATGGACAGGATTATGCGGCTGAAACAAATGGGATAGAGCGCCCATCAGATCGACAGGCGCCCTATGTCGAAACGGGTTACTGGCTGACGGTCGCGCTCAGGATCCGGTCGGGGTCGCTGACCTTGCCGTTCTGGGCCGGATCGCCCTTCTTGATCTTGTCGACATTGTCCATGCCGTCCACGACCTCACCGATGACGGTGTACTGGCCGTTGAGATGCGGGGCATCATCGAACATGATGAAGAACTGCGAATTGGCGGAATTCGGGTTCTGCGAGCGTGCCATGCCGACCACGCCGCGCTTGAACGGAATGTCGGAGAATTCGGCGGGCAGATCGGGCATGTCGGAGCCGCCCATGCCAGCCTTGTCCAGGTCAAAGCCGTTTTCGGCGTCGCCGAACTGGACATCGCCGGTCTGTGCCATGAAGCCGCCGATCACGCGGTGAAAGACCACGTTGTCATAAGCGCCTTCCGCAGCCAGTTCCTTGACGCGGGCGACGTTCTGCGGCGCTTCCTCATCGAACAGCTCGATCACCACCGGGCCTTCCGAGGTGTTGAGCGTCAGAAGGTCCTCGCCGTCCTGCGCCTGCGCCACGCCTGCAATCGAGGCCGCCGTCATCATCGTGGCGGCAGCCAGTCCCGCAATCGTCTTCCTCATGGTTTTCTCCTTGAAATTCATTGCCTCTACCCGGGCTCTAGCGTGGGAATTTCGCCTTCAGCGCGGCAGCCACAAAATCCGGCACAAAGCGCTCCACATCGCCGCCCATGGCAGCGACCTGCCGCACCAATGTGGCCGATATCGGACGGGAAAGGGCCATTGCCGGCAAAAAAACGGTCTGGATGTCCGGCGCCATGGACTGGTTCATCCCGGCCATCTGCATTTCATAGGCAAAGTCGGTCGAGTCGCGCAGGCCGCGGATGATCATGCCGGCGCCGTTGTCCCGCGCGGCGTCGATGGCGAGGCCCTGGAAGGACACGACCGAGACGTCGTTCGTTCTCTCCGGCAGGTTTTCGGCCACCGCACGGCGCAGGAAATCCGCGCGTTCCTCGAACGCGAAAAGCGGTTTCTTCCCCGCATTGATGCCGATGGCCAGCACCAGCCGGTCGGCGATGTTGAGCGCCTGCAGCACCACGTCGAGGTGGCCATTGGTCATCGGGTCGAAAGAACCGGGATAAAAAGCCGTTGCCATTCGTCATGCCTCGGTTTTGGTCTCGGCCTTTTGTCACGGAATGTGGCAAGCCGCAAGTCGCTTTGCGGCAAGGCTCTGAAAAGGAAAAGCCGGGCATGATGGCCCGGCTTTTCAGATTTTCTTCGCGACGCTCAGTCCTCGCTGTCGCCCTCGCCCGTCGCTGCGGCGGGTGCGTCGTCGGCCGGAGCCTCTTCCGCGCCTTCTTCCTCGACGGGTTCGGCCTCCTCGGGTTCGGAGATGACCTCGACGGAGACGACCTTTTCGTCAGCCCCGGTCTTGAACACCGTCACGCCCTTTGTGGCCCGGCTGGCGATGCGGATATCATCGACCGGCACGCGGATCAGCTGTCCGGCATTGGTGACCAGCATGATCTGGTCGCGGTCGAGAACCGGGAAGGCGGCCACCAGGCGTCCGATCTCTTCGGTCTTCGACGTGTCGGTGGCGCGGATGCCCTTGCCGCCACGGCCGGAGATACGGAAATCATAGGACGACGAACGTTTGCCGAAGCCCTTTTCCGTCACCGTCAGGATGAACTGCTCGCGGAACTTCAGTTCCTCGTAGCGATCATCCTTCAGTTCGCCCTCTTCCGTCACCTCCTCGCCGACAAGCGCGATGTCCTCGCCCTCCCCGGTCTCGGTGCGGCGCTCGAGCGCCGCCCGCTTCAGATAGGCGGCACGCTCCCAGGGCTCGGCGTCGTTGTGGCTGACAATGGTCATCGAGATCACCTCGTCGCCCTCTGCCAGCGCGATGCCGCGCACGCCGATGGAATTGCGACCGGCGAAGACGCGGATGGCGGGAACCGGGAAGCGGATCGCCTGGCCCATCGCCGTCGTCAGCAGCACGTCGTCATCTGGCGTACAGGTCCAGACGGACAGGATGCGATCATTCTCGTCATCGAGCTTCATCGCGATCTTGCCGTTGCGGTTCACCTGCACGAAGTCCGACAGCTTGTTGCGGCGGACCGTGCCGCGGGTGGTGGCGAACATCACGTCGAGTTCGGCCCAGCTGTCCTCATCCTCCGGCAGCGCCAGGATTGAGGTAATGGCCTCGCCCTGCTGCAGCGGCAGCATGTTGATCAGGGCCTTGCCGCGCGATTGCGGCGTGCCGATCGGCAGACGCCAGACCTTTTCCTTGTAGACGATGCCGCGCGAGGAGAAGAACAGCACCGGCGTGTG
>NZ_CFHTCS010000149.1:0-9931 GCF_984369615.1 Martelella sp.
CACGAGGCCGTCGCGGGTCGCATAGGCGAAATCGTCGTTGATCAGCGGATCGCCCTCGATATTGATCTGGGTCGTCAGCTTGCGATGGTCCGGCGCGCTGATGAAGAAGTGGATATGCGCCGGACGCTGGCCGTGGCGGCCGAGCGCGGACAGGAGCTTCTCGGTCGGGCTGCCCGGCGGCACGCCATAGCCGCTCGGCAGGATGCTCTGGAACCTGTAGCGGCCGTTCTCGTCGGCGATGATGGTGCGGCGCATGTTGAACGGCGCCTGCTTGCCGGTCGGGTCGAAGTGGGAATAGAAGCCCCGGGTGTCACAGTGCCAGACCTCCACCTTCGCGCCCGGGAGAGGCTTCTTGTCCGCGCCAAAGACCACGCCGTGCATGATCAGCGTCTGACCTTCCGTGTCGGTGCCATCGTCAAGACGGGCAAAGCCGGTCGCTTCCGGCGCGCCGGCGACATAGAGCGGCCCCTCGATGGTGCGCGGCGTCGGGTTTTCGATGCCCAGCGCCTCGTCGATGGCGTCCAGGCGCTCGTCTATGAAGTGGTCGAGACCGAGGCCGGGCGAGATCAGGCCCGCCTGCCCCGCAGCGCCCAGATCGTTCAGCCAGGCAATGCCGGTCCAGTATTCGTCGGGCGTGATGTTCAGGTCATCGATCGCCTTGAACAGGTCCGACACGAGACGATGGATGATCTCCTTCATGCGCGGATTGCCGTCGGCCTTGTCCAGACCACTGAGGACGTTCAGGAATTCCTGCACGTCGGGACGGTCGAAAATCTTTACGGTCATGACTTCTCCTCCTTGTTCTATGCGTTTTGGACGACGCGGCGCACTCAACCGGCCGCCTGCGTGAATTCAGCTGTCATCCTCACGGATGGCCGAGGGATGGCGCAGCAGGGGCGCGACCTCGATCTGCATGAATTTGAACAGCGGCAGGCCCGACAGCAGCGCATGCAACTCGTCATTGTCGGCCACGTCGAAAATGCTGATGTTTGAATATTGCCCGGCGATCCGCCAGATATGGCGCCATTTGCCCTGCCGCTGCAGGTCCTGCGAATAGGCTTTCTCGCGCGCGAGAATGTCGGCCACCTCGTCGCCCGGCAGGTCACGGGGGATATTCACGTCCATGCGCACATGAAACAGCATTTCGGCCTCCTAGGTGGCGTTCTTGCGGTGGAATCCGTCGCGGGCGAAGAAGGCCACGCGGTCATCGTCGAGCGTGATGCCAAGTCCGGGGCCGCTCGGAATTGTCAGCGAGAAATCGCTGTATTCCAGCGGCGCGGTCAGGATTTCCTCGGTCAGAAGCAGCGGGCCGAACAACTCGGTGCCCCATTGCAGGTTCGGGAAGGTGGCGAAGGCATGGGCCGCGATGATGGTGCCAACCGCGCCTTCCAGCATGGTGCCGCCATAAAGCGCGATACCCGCGGCATCGGCGATGGCCGCCACCCTGAGCGCGTTGAAGGCGCCGCCGCTCTGCTCCAGCTTGACGGCAAAGACGTCCGCGCCATGCACCCGCGCCAGTTCAAATGCCGATTCCGGACCGGTAAGCGATTCATCCGCCATCAACGCGATCGGGAAGCGGCGGACCAGCCGCGCGAGCCCCGAGGCCGTGGCAACCGGCTGTTCCACCAGTTCGCAGCCCGCATCGGCAAGCGCCGCCATGCCGCGGGCGGCTTCCGTCTCGTCCCAGGCCATATTGATATCGACGCGGACGGATCCGCGCCGGCCAAGAGCCGCCTTGATGCGGGCAACATGCGCAATGTCCTCTGCAAGCGGACGGGCGCCGATCTTCAGCTTGAAGATGTTGTGGCGGCGCAGGTCCAGCATTCGCTCGGCCTCGGCAATGTCGCGCCCGGTATCGCCGGAGGCCAGCGTCCAGGCAACCGGCAAGCGGTCGCGCCGGCGCCCGCCGAGAAGCTCGCTGACGGGCAGGCCGAGACGTTTGCCATGCGCATCCAGAAGCGCGGTTTCCACTGCGCATTTGGCAAAGCGGTTTTCCTTCACCATCTTGCCGATCCGCGCCATCAGCGCCTGGACCCGCGTGGCATCCTGACCGACCATCAGCGGCGCGAAATAGGTATCGATCGCGAGCTTCATGCTTTCGGGGCTTTCGCCGCCATAGGCGAGCCCGCCAATCGTCGTACCCTCGCCGATACCGGTGATGCCGTCGCTGCAATGGACCTTCACGAGCATCAGGGTCTGGCCGTCCATGGTCGCGACCGACAGCTTGTGCGGCCGGATCGTGGGCAGATCGACCAGCAGGGTTTCCACGCGCCCGACGACGGGGCCGGCGGTTTCGGGCAAAACGGAATGGTGAGCAGGTGAGCGTTTCATGGCGGAATACTGGCGCGCGACCCTGCATCGCGTCCAACATTATTTCTATTGGCTTTAATACCTTTTGCGCATAGTTTTACGCCCAATGGGCTGAAATCGCGATCGTCATGCCCCAGAATACCGAAAACCTTGGCTTGCGAGGAAGGCTATGGAACTCCGTCAGTTGCGCTATTTCATCGCCGTGGCGCAGCAGCGCAATTTCACCCGGGCCGCGGAAATCCTGAACATCACGCAGCCGCCGCTCAGCCGGCAGATCCAGCTGCTGGAGGAAGAACTGGGGGTTGCGCTGTTCCACCGGACAAGCCGTCCCGTCCGTCTGACCGATGGCGGGCGGCTGTTCTACGAGCAGGCGCTTCAGGTTCTGGGGCGAGTTGACCAGATGGTGGCCTCCACCCGCCGGGCGGGGTTGAAGGAGAAGCAGGTCCTGTCCATCGGTTTCGTTGCCTCAATGCTCTATGCCGGCCTGCCGGCTCTCATCGGCCGGCTGCGGCAATCCGCTCCGGAGCTGGACATCCAGCTCGTCGAACTTCTATCGGTGCAGCAGATTCCAGCGCTGAAGGAAGGCCGGATCGATCTCGGCTTCGGCCGGCTTCGCCAGACAGATACCGGCATCGTCAGCACCGTGCTTTACGAGGAGCGGCTGGTTCTCGCCGTCCCGCCGGGTTCAGAACTGGCGCAGGAGGACGGGCCGCTCTCTCTTTCGCGGCTGGGAGAGCAGAGACTGATTGTCTACCCCAAGGAGCCGCGACCGAGTTATGCCGATCAGGTTCTGAACCTGTTGCTCCAGTCCGACGCGCACGCCGGCGCGGTGCAGGAAGTGCGCGAACTGCAAACGGCGCTCGGTCTGGTCGCGGCCGGCGCCGGGGTTTGCGTGATCCCGGGCTCGGCCCGCCAGATGCGTTCCGATGTACACTACCGCCCCCTCGCCGAGCTCCATGCGACGTCGCCGGTGATCCTGTACCACCGCGAGGGCGAGAAGCCGCGCTGGCTGGCGTTGATCCGCAGCCTGATCAACGCCGCCGCCGGTCAGGCCGAATGCGATGCGGCCCACACCGCGGCGAACTGGACGTGAGCCGTTGGGGGGCCCGCTGCAAGTGACGCGAGGGGCGCTGCTCGCGGCAGCTTCGAGAGGTCGTCGCGGCTTTGCCCAGCAAAGACATCGCCGCCTGATACCTGCGCCTTTCGCGACAGGCCGGGAATTGCGTGTCGGTGACCGCCTCGGGCACGGAGCCCGACACAATCGGCCTGCCGGCAACCGCAATTACGGCCGGCCTCGACCGGATCAATGCCGAAATGGCGCGCGCAAGCTCCGCGGCCGAATCCGACGGGTCGAAAGGCGTGCCGAGCATGTCGAGCAAGAGCCGGGCACGCCCTTCCATCGCGGCGCGGTCCATGAAGCCGAAGAGCCCCTTTCGCATTTCTCCACCCAGCATCGCATTGCCGGCCACATCGAATTTTGAGAACGGCTTCCGTTCCTGGCGCACGAAGGCTATGCCATGATGCGCCAGCGCGCGGGTGTCAGGCTCTTCATGCGGACACCGTCAATCGTGATTCCGCACCTCGTGACAAGCCTTGAGTTCCAAGCCGGAAGGGCGCTGTGACGGGGGATCAAGACCGCTCAGGATAACTTCAGAAAGTCCTCACGCATCGGCACGAAAGTGTCGAGCAGCTTGCCGGCTTTCAGGCAGCGGCAGCCATGCGGAACATCGGGAGCCTTGTAGAGCAAGTCGCCGGCCTTCACGATCTTGGTTTCATCGCCGATGGTGAATTCGAACGCGCCGGAAAGAACATAGGTGAACTGCTCATGGTAGTGGTGATGAAGCGGCCCGACGGCGCCTTCCTCGAAGGAAACTTCGACCGACATGCCGTTCTCGCTGTAGGCAAGAATTTTCCGGCTCACGCCGTCGCCCAGATCCTCGACCTGGACGTCATTGCTGTAAACAAACATCTTTCTTCCTCCTTTCGACGGGACGAAAACCGTCCGTCATTCAACGTGCATCGTCAGTCCGAAACGGGGCGTGGCGAGATCTGCGGCCTCGAAGCAAATGCGGAAGATGCGCCCGCCCCAGACTTCCAGATGGCGCGGATCGGTGATCTCGATCGGTTCCACATTACTAACGCGCAGATTTTTCGGCGTAATGACGAGTGTTCGGTTCTCACCGGCAATCCGGCATGATCCGTCCTCCTGCACCGTGATTTTACGGTCGGAGACATGCAGCGGCAGCATGAAGCGCCTCAGCGGTTCGCCGAGCATTATTTCGTCATCGATCCGGATTTCGGCGGCCTCGTGGCTGAACGTGATCTTGCGTTGGATGCGTCGGGAGCCCGGCTCGCTGAAATAGGCCGGTCCGGCGTCGAGGCTGAGAACAGTCGAGATGCCGTCATGCCGGTAGTCAACATCGCGTGCGGCAGCCCCCGCCCCCGCATACTGCAGCTGTTCATTGACGCTCGGAACATTATGACCCTCCGAGCTGATGTGCCACATATCGTAGCGCGTTTCGGTAAAGGTCGCGCGCGAATAGGCGCCTTGCCCGAGATCGATGATCATCGGTTCACCATCGAGATAGACGCTGAAATGCCCGACGTCGTTGTGGGAGTGATGGTTGACCTCCGGATCATTGCTGCCGGCGATTGCGCTCAGCATCAGACCTGTTCCCGGTCGCTCATCCGAGCGCGCGATCATCATCTGCATATCGGCAAGCCAGACCGATTTTTCACAGGTCCGCGGCGTGGCGTTCCGGTTTTCAGGCGTCCAGAACAAAAGCCGGGTCAGATGCACGAGAAACTGCCGGGCATAGTCATTGCGTCCGCGCGCCCTGCCCGGATTGGCAAGCTTGCGCGCCGCCAGCCGGTCGATATCCGCGCTGACGAGACTTGCAAGCTGCTCCGACCCGATCAGACCGGCATAGCGGCTCAAGAGCCCCTGGTCGAGGTCCAGCTTCAGGCCGCCATCGGCGAAGTTGACGAAGAGATTCTCGGCGATGTTGAGGGGCAGGATATGCTGCCCGAAATTGCGGAACTTCTCATTCTCCGCCGCATTCAGGCCCAGGCCGAAACGGTCTTCGATGAGACTGACAAACCCGGCGAGGCGCCCTGCACTCACAACCCAGTAGCCCGGCCCTTCGATACAGGCGCCCGATGGCTCGATCGTGTCAAAGAAACGCTGCATCGGCACCATGAGTTTCAGCGCAAGGCTGACGAGGCGCTGTTCGTCCTCAACCGTATAGCAGGCGGCCAGCAGAAGATTATGCGAACACCACGCCGTCCAGTTGTTGCGCCCGAGATACCAGCCATAAAGCTTGGGCCCTTCGAGCAATTGCAGTGCGCGCCGGTCGATTTCGCCATGAATGCGGTGGTAGAGGGAAGGAACCGTTTCAAGCAGTGTATGCCTGAGAAGATAGCACGTCTCGGCCAGCGTTGCGGCCGTTTCACAGGCGAAAAGATCGAGATAATCGTCGCCGGGAACAGGCAGAGGGTCATCCTCCTTCCAGGGATTGGCCCGCTTGAACATCACCATGTCGTGCTGGCCGGCAAAATTATGCGCCGGCACGCACCAGCTCACCTCGCCGAGAATTTCCCAGAGATAGTCGATGATCTTCGCAAGATATGTGCCCTTGGCCGTCAGGCATTCCGCGATGACGAGATGCGAGAGTTCATAGCGCCGGCGAAAATAGCTTTCCTCATAGAATGTCCGGTCGCCATTGGTCATGAAATTCATGTACATCGTGCCGGTCAGCGGATCGATCTCTTCATCCAGAAGCCGATCGGCAACGGCGATGATGGCCGCAACCGGCATTTTCAAAGCCGGATCTTCGGCAACGGCGGCCCACCGGTCGCGCTCCTCGATACCGGGAAACGGTTTCCAGTCTTTGTGTTTTTGCAGCCCATCAAGGAGCCGCTCGAATTTCATCGCATCTTTGAACATTTCATTTCCCGTTCGGGCACAGGCCGGTGACCGCATAGCAGCGGCCGGCTGGTTATTTTCGATATGTCTTGAGCTTCAGCTGTCTTCGCGGCGGCGGATCCGTTTTCCGCTTCCGGCATCGAAGACCCGAACCTTCGAAAGGTCGGGGATGATCGTGACAGCCTGCCCCGCTTGCAGCGGACGCTGTTCCTTGAAGGCCGCGGTAAGGCGATAGCCGCCCGCATCCGACACGATCACCATGTCCGAGCCGGTGTTCTCGACGGCATGAATTGTGGCGGAAATGCCGCCCCCCGGATGCCCCGCAACAATGCCGACATGTTCCGGGCGGATGCCGTACAGAATAGCCTGCCCGTCGCGGCAATCATGACCCGATCCAAGCGAGAGCAGGGTTCCGTCGACAAGCCGCGCCGCCGCCTCGCCATGACCGCCTTCCACACGCGCCTCGACAAGGTTGATCGAGGGCGTGCCGAGAAAGCTGGCAACGAAGGTGTTGACCGGGTCCTCGTACAGCGTCAGCGGCGGTCCCGCCTGCTCAACCCTGCCATCGCGCAGCACGACGATCTTCTGACCGAGCGTCATGGCCTCCACCTGGTCATGCGTCACGTAAACGGAGGTCGTGCCCAGGCGCCGATGCAGATCGGCGATCTCGCCGCGCACCTGTACCCTGAGCTTCGCATCGAGATTGGAGAGTGGTTCGTCGAACAGGAACACCGACGGGTCGCGTACGATGGCCCGGCCCATCGAAACGCGCTGCCGCTGGCCGCCGGAAAGCGCCTTCGGCAAGCGCTCAAGCAATGGCTCGAGCTCGAGCATACGCGCGGTCTCCTGCACCTTTTCGGCAATCTGCGCCTTCGGCATGCCGGCAAGCTTCAGCGCAAAACCCATATTCTCGGCCACCGTCATCTGCGGATAAAGGGCATAGGTCTGAAAGACCATGGCGATATCGCGCTGTTTCGGCGGCAGTTCGGTCACGTCGCGCTCGTCGATCCTTATCGCGCCGCTTGTGACGTCTTCGAGACCGGCGATAATGCGCAGCAGCGTCGACTTTCCCGAACCGGAGGGCCCGATCAGAACACAGAACTCGCCATCTTCGATATCAAGCGACACGTCATGAATCACGTCGACCGCGCCGAAGGACTTGTTGACATTTTTAAGGCTTACTGAACCCATTTTTTCACCTGAACCTTTCGCTTAGCCCTTGACCGCGCCGGACATCAGCCCGCGATTGAACTGTTTTTGAAGCAGGAGATAGACAATGATGCAGGGCACCGTGGCGATGACGGTAACGGCGATGAAGATGTTCTGCTGCATGATCTCGTCGACGCGCAGCGAGCGCAGGACAACGGGCAGCGTATAGAGATTGCGGTCGTCGACAGCAATCAGCGGCAGAAGATACTGATCCCAGATCATCAGGAAGCCGAAGATGGTTGCCGTGCCCAGCGCCGGCTTGACGAGCGGCAGAACCACGCGCCAGAAGATCTGCAGCTCATTGGCGCCATCGACCCTTGCCGCATCTTCAAGATCGCGCGGAATCGCTTTCATGAACTCCGTCAACAGGAACACCGAGAATGCCCAGCCAACCACCGGCAGGATCATCGCCGCATAGGTGTTGTAGATGGACGTATGCAGGATCGGCAGTTTTGCATGCAGGATCAGGTAGAGCGGGATCGCGATCACTTCATCCGGCAGCATCATCGTCGACAGGATCGCAAGGCTGACGATGGCGGCACCCCGAAACTTCTTGCGGGCGAGCGCATAGGCGGCGAGAGCACTGACCAGCGTCTGCAGTGCCGTCGCGATGACAACGACGAACATGGAGTTGAAGAGGTAGATCCAGACCTTCACTTCCGTCCAGGCGTAGATGAAATGGTCGAGCGTCGGCTGACTCGGCCAGAGCACCAGCTGACCCGGCTGAACCGTGTTCTTGGTAAAGGCGGTGGCGACAATACCCCAGAACGGGCCGCAAAAGACGATGAGCAACAGGGCATAGACCAGCCCGCGGGCGATACGTTGAGAGAGCGTCATTTTCATCAGATCATCCTCACGTCCGGTCGATCCGGTTCTTCACGGTGACATGGACGATGGTCAGGGTCACCGTGAAGGCGAACAGCAGGAAGGACACCGCCGAGGCATAGCCGTAATCGAAGCGCTCGAAACCGGTCTTGAAGATACTGGTCATGATCACTTCGGTGGCGCCGGCCGGCCCGCCGCCGGTTGTGGTGTAGATTTCGGTGAAGACGCGGAAGCCACGGATGAGCGAAAGCATGATCACCACCGAAAAGGCAGGCACGAGACCGGGGATCGTGACATGCCAGAGCTTGCGCAGCGGGCTTGCGCCATCGACATCGGCGGCGTCGTAAAGCTCCCGGTTGATGCCCGCGAGACCGGCGATGAAGATCACCATGTTGTAGGGCACATTTTTCCAGATCTGCAGCAGTATGACGATGAACAGCGCCTGATCGGGATCGGACATGAAACCTTGCGGCGCAACGCCGAAGACGCCAATCAGCTGGTTCACCACGCCGGTCGCCCCTGGATAGAAGAGAATTCTCCAGATTTCGGCGAGAACGGCAATCGATGTCACCGCCGGGAAGAAGATCGCGGTCCGGATCAGGCGGATATGACGGGCCTGCCCCTCCAGAGCCATGGCGACGGCAAAGGCGATCATGCCGCCTGCGAGCGTGGTCACGACGACATAGATAAGCGTATTGAGCGTTGCCGCATGCAACGCGCTGTCGGAAAAGGCGCGTTCAAAATTGGCAAGTCCGACCCACTGGTCGGCGCCGATGAATTTCACCTTGTAGAAGCTCATGAAAAGCCCCTTGACGATGGGCACGAACTTGAACCAGGTGAAAACGATCAGCGCCGGAGCCAGAAAAAGCCAGGGAATAATCCAGCTCAGGTTTTTGGAATGAAACCGCATATGCTCCTCCGCGGAACGCCAGAAAGCTCTGGCAGGCGCCGGAAACACCACCGGCGCCGAAACGTGCGAAAACTGACGGCAATGGCTTGCAGCCGGACATTTTCCGATGGCTGTCAGGCGCTGCGCCACGGAACACAAATGCGCGGCGCCTGACTGTTTGGACGGACCCTACCTGGCGAGGACGCCCTGCTGGTCGAGTTCGGCGTTGATGACCTCGTCTGTGTTCTCAAGGCCGGCCATGATATCGGAATCGCAGCTTGAAAGCACCTGATTGAGGCCCTCGGCTGCGGCCTGCCGGATCGGTTTCCAGTTGGGCACGCTGGGGAAATAGCGGGCCGACGTGGCATAGAGATCGGCATAGGTTGCCCATGCCGGATCGGGCTGGACCGCCTTGGTATCCACATTCTTGTTGACCGAAAGGCGCACAATCGCGTTGTCGCCGGTACCGGCGGCCATGCCGGTTTCCTGTCCCTTTTCGGAGATCAGATATTCGATGAACTGCTTGGCCGCATCCTCCTGCTCGGTGGTGACCATCACGAAGGCGGCTTCGCCTTCGGCGAGCTCGGCCTGGCCGGCCGGACCGGCGGGCGGCGCAATGACTTCGAACTTGTCGCGGCCGGGCTCGCGCACGAAAGCCGCGATGTGATACGGTCCGGAGCGATAGATGCCGGCCTGACCCGACGAAAAGACAGGCGTCGCATCGCCGGTGGTCGACGTGATTGCCGCGGGCTGCGCATAGCCTTCGCAGATCA
>NZ_CFHTCS010000150.1:0-9901 GCF_984369615.1 Martelella sp.
CGACAACTCGGGCGTCACGCTGCGGTTCGATGCCCAGGCGGGCGAGGCCGTGGCCTACGCGATGTTCAACCTCGAGGATCGCGGCCCGATGATCATCGAGCCCGGCGACAAGGTCTATGCCGGCATGATCGTTGGCATCCATACCCGCGACAACGACCTCGAGGTCAATGTCCTGAAGGGCAAGCAGCTCACCAATATCCGCTCCGCCGGCAAGGACGAAGCCGTCAAGCTGACCCCGCCTATCAAGATGACGCTCGACCGGGCGCTCTCCTGGATCCAGGACGACGAACTGATGGAAGTCACGCCGAAATCTATCCGCCTCAGAAAGATGTATCTCGACTCCAACGAGCGCAAGCGTTTTGAGAAGACCCGCGCTGCGGGCTGATCAGGCGATCTTCATGTGATGACGAAAAGGCGACCCGTTGCGGTCGCCTTTATTTTTGGAAAGAGAACCAGAAAACATAACCGCTCGCCGCGACCGTCCAGACATCAAAAACGAGCATCGGCCATTTGAGCGTAAGCCTGGTCCACATCCATTGAGGCAGTCCAATCTCGGCGACCTTTCTCTTCATGCGGCCTCTGACATCGATGCCTCCTGCCAATGCGATACAGCCGAACGCAAAAAAGAAAATGATGAACTTGGTGGTCGCATACAGCGCCATCGCGCATATCATTGCGATAACGGAAGAGACCGCGCGGTTCGGCGAAATAACGTCTTTGGATCCGAAGGGAACGTAAAAGGGCGGAAGCCCCATCGCGACCTGGCAAGAGACGATAAAATAGACGAAGGCTGCGGAAGAAAACGCGACGTTAGCCTGAGAAAGAAGGGGCATCATGCGCACAAGGGTTCCCAAAAAAGGTCGTGAAGGGCGAGTCGCGACAATCGCGTGGATAGGGTCACGATGATTGGCAGCGTCCGCCTTGCTCGTCTTTGTCATGAATTTCCCCCCAATTCCTGGCCGCCCGGCGATTTGGCACAAAAACCACTGGCCTGCCGATCATAAGTTCTGCATAGTGGTATTATGTACCATTTTGCTGATGGTCGGACTCTGTTCAGTCCGCTGGGAGGAAAGTTTTGAAGAGAATGAAGGGAAGAACCGCGCTGGTGACAGGCGCGGCCGACGGGCTGGGCGCGGCAATCGCGGCGCGGCTCGCCGACGAGGGCGCGCGCATCGGCATCATCGACCGCTCCGAAGAGGCTATTGAAAAGGCGCGCCAGAGCGAGCGCCTCGCCTCCGCCGTCTTCATTGCCGGCGACCTGACCGACGGCGGCGACATCGCCCGGATGATGGCCGACTTTGCCGCGCGGGACATGGTCTTCGACATTCTCGTCAACAATGCCGGTGGTTCGCTGCATACGCCGCGCGCCTTTCTGGAGGAGACCGACGAGGATTGGGAGCGGGTGATGGCGCTCAATGTCACGGCCGCCGTCAGGGTCAGTCGCCACGTGCTGCCGGGCATGATTGCCTCCGGGTTCGGCCGGGTGATCAACCTCGGCTCGAAGGCAGGCCGCTATGGCAGCCTGTTCACCGGCGCCAACTATGTCGCCGCCAAGGGCGCCGTCCAGTCGATGACGCTGCAGATGGCGCAGGAGTTCGGGCCGATGGGCATTACCTGCAACGCCGTCTGCCCCGGGGCCATCTCCACGCCGCGCGTGGAACGGCTGCTCAATGAGCGCATGACGCCGGAAGAGCGCCGGAAGGCGCTCGAAGGCGTGCCGGTGCGCCGCCATGGCCGCGTGGAAGATGTGGCTGCCGCCGTCGCCTTCTTCGCTTCCGATGAGGCCGGCTTCATCACGGGCCAGTTGCTCGACGTCAACGGCGGACAGGGCATGGCATCATGAGCGGCATCGACAAGACCCCGCATGCGCCGCTCAAGGTTCTCGTCACCGGCGGCACCGGGTTTCTCGGCCAGGCGCTGACGACTGCGCTTGCCGCACGCGGTGACAAGGTCACCGTTCTCGACCTGAAACTTCCGTCCGAGACGATGCGCATCCCCAGCGTCAGCTATGTGGAGGGCGATATTACCAAGCCATCCTCGGTCGAAGGGACGATCGCGCGCTTCGGCATCGAGGCGATCCTGCATCTTGCCGCCCTCGTCATCCCCGCCTGCCGGGCTAATCCGGCGCTCGGCGCCCAGGTCAATGTCGTCGGCCATATCAACATTATGGAGGCGGCGCTGAAGACAGGCATTTCCCGCATCGTCTACGCGAGTTCGCTTGCCGCGCGACCGCGCGGCCCTTTCGCCTCGCCGGTCAATCTCTATGGCGCGTTCAAGCACTGCTGCGAGGAGATCTCCAAGGTCTATTTCCTCGACCACGGCCTCGGCTCGGTGGGCCTGAGGCCGCATGTAGTCTACGGTCCGGGCAGGATAAGCGGCGAGACCGCGGCGATCACGCTCGCCATGCGCGCAGCGGCCCGCGGAGAGCCCTACGAGATTCCGTTTTCCGGAAAGATGTGCTTCCAGCATATCGACGAGGTGGCCGAGATCTTCCTGCGCTCGCTCGACCGGCCGGCGCCGGCGCCGATCGTCAGCGACCTGACCACGGCCATCGGCTCCAGCGAGGATGTGGCAGAGGCGATCCGGACGGTGGTGCCGGAGGCGCGGATCACCGTTGCCGACCGGCCCCGGCCGATGCCGGACGCGCTCGACAACGCGCCGCTGCGCGATTTTCTCGGCAGCTGGAACGCCGTTTCCCTTGCCGAAGGCACTCGCCGTACCATTGAGGCCTTTCGCGCGACCGCCGATAGCTGATAGACATAAGGTCGCGCGGCGAAAAAAACGCCGTGCGGACAATGTCGAGCCAGGGACAGGCTTTTGGTGCGGATCAAAACGGCCGGCGATCAGGCCGTGACGATAGAATTTGGTGAATGCATCGACGAGGCGGTCAGCGCGCGCGTGATCGCGCTCGATCTTGGCCTGAAGGATGACCCGGTCGCCGGCATCACCGAAACCGTTCCGACCTACCGCTCGCTGCTTGTATTCTACGATCCGGCAATCGTCGCCGGCGCTGACCTTGCGAAACGCCTCGAAGCGCGCGCGGCAGCGACGAACGTGTCCAAAGAGACGCTGGCCCGTCATTTCACCGTGCCGGTCTGTTATCAGGGCGCAGATGCGCTCGATCTTCAGGCCGTGGCGGCAGAGAGGGCGATGAGCGCGGACGAGGTCATCGCCCTTCACACGGGTGCCACCTTCCGGGTCTTCATGATCGGCTTTGCCCCGGGCTTTGCCTATCTCGGCGGCCTGCCGGAAGCGCTCGCCACGCCGCGGCTTGCCGAGCCGCGTCAGCATGTGCCGGCCGGCGCGGTCGGGATCGGCGGCCGACAGGCGGCAATCAACTCACTCCCCGGCCCGAGCGGCTGGCGCTATATCGGCCGCACGCCACTGAGGCTGTTCGACGCCGGGCGCGGCGAACCTGCCTTTTTCCGCGCCGGAGACATCATCCGCTTTGCCGCCGTCTCACCCGCCGAAATGGCCGACCTTGACAGACGGGCAGACCTTGGAGAAGCGATCGTGGAAGCGCAGCCGCCATGGTGATGCTGGACGTTTTGAGGGCCGGCCTGCTGGTGACGGTCCAGGCAAAGCCGCGCACGGGGTACCTGGCGGCCGGCGTCTCGCCATCGGGGCCGATGGATGACGATGCCTTCCGCATCGCCCAGGCGCTTGTCGGCAACGGGCCTGATGCCGCCTCGCTCGAATTCGCCCAGTATGGCGGAAGCTACCGCGTTTCCGAGCCTACGCTTGTGGCCGTCACCGGCGGGGCGGTTGAAGTGATGATCGACGGGCGGCCCGCGCCCTGCTGGGAAAGTCATCTCCTGAGACCTGGCGAACGGCTCGATGTCGGCGTGCTGCGCGGCGGCATGTGGGGCTATGTCGCCTTTTCCGGCGGCATCGACGTTCCCGTCCTGCTCGGTTCGCGTGCCACCCATGTGCGAAACGGGATGGGCGGCTTCGAGGGGCGGGCGCTTAAGGCCGGCGACAGGCTGAACCTTTTTCCATCCCCGGCGCTTTCGCCACGCCGGATGCGGTCGATCTTCCGCAGGCCTTCGGGGCCGATCCGGGTGATCGCCGGGCCACAGGATGATTATTTCGACGCTCGCGCCTGGTCTCTGTTTCTCGAAGAACCCTTTGCCGTCTCGACGCGCCGCGACCGGATGGCGAGCCTGCTTTTCGGGCCGGCACTCAAGGCATCGCGCGGCCACGACATCATTTCCGACGGAACACCGCCCGGCTCCATCCAGGTGCCCGGCTCGGGCACGGCGACCGTTCTGACGGCGGAGCGCCAGACGACAGGCGGCTATCCCAAGATCGCGACAATCATTTCGGCGGACTTGCCGCGCCTGGCGCAAATGCCCGGCGGCCTGCCCTTCCGCTTCGCGCTGGTGCAAAGAGACCAGGCGGAGGATAGCCTGCTTGCGGCAAGACGGCTGGCGGACACGATCATCGCCGAGATCGGGAACGCCTGACGGGGGCTTTATTTCAGGAGCACGTCATTGCGCAGCTGGAAGCGCGCGGGATCGTATATGGCCTGCGAGATTTCAACCAGTTCGCCGTTATGGCTATAGAGCTCGGCCTCGATGGAGAGCACCGGCGTTCCCACCGAAAGGCCGATGGCATCGGCGGCGGGCTGCGGACAGGCGATTGCGTTGGCACTCTGACTGACGCGGACGATCGGCCGATCGAACATCTCCTCGATCAGATTGTAGACCGAGCCGACCCGGTGGCGCGAGAGCGACGGTTCAATGCCGGCATAGGGACCGGCGACGAACATGCGCGACCAGTTGAACGGCCTCAGCCTGCCGGGGATCCGCCGGACGCCGATCACTTCCAGCCAGAAACCGGTGGCGCTCTCATGGCCGCCGAGCGCCGGATCGGAATGGTTCTCCACGTGTCGCGATGTCCAGACCTCCAGAACCGTTTCCCGCGTCACGCGCATCAATTCGGGCATACTGTTGGTCGCCATGCGGAAATGCTGCTGCGGCGTTTGCGAGGCGATGATCGTGCCGACCCGCTTGCGCCGCGCGACCAGGCCTTCGGACTCGAGTTCGCTCAGGGCGCGCCTCAGCGTCGTGCGGCTGACGCCCCTTTCAACCGCGAACTCCACCTCCGGCGGCAGCCGGTCGCCGACTTTCCAGCGGCCCGAGGTGATTTCCTCACGCAAAGAACGGGTTAACAGTTTGTGTCGCGGTGCGCTCATTCCATCTTTCCCGGCAGCCAAAGAACGATCTGTGGGAAGGTCGCCAGAAGCAGGGCAAAGGCGACCAGAATAAGGAAGAAGGGCGCAACGGCGCGGACCAGTCTTCCAATCGTTTCGCCGGTTTGCGCCTGTATGACGAACAGGTTGAATCCCACCGGTGGCGTTATCTGGGATATCTCTACAGCAACAACGACAAAAATACCAAACCAAATCGGATCAAAACCTGCGGACGTAACCAAAGGCAGCGTGATTGGTAAAGTCATGACGATGATCGACGTGCCGTCGAGGAACATGCCGATCAGCACATAGAACAGCAAAAGCATGGTGATCAGGGCAAAGGGCGCGAGATCGAGGGCCGCGATCCAGCCGGCGATCGCGCGTGGAAGCCCGAGAAAGCCGAGCGCGGCATTGAGAAGCGCCGCGCCGATCAGGATCAGCCCCATCATGGCGCTGGTCCGCACCGCGCTGTTGCCGGCTTTCAGGAGATTGGCGAAGGTCAGTTCGCGCCTGAGGACCGCCAGAATGACGGCGCCGAGCACGCCGACAGAGGCCAGTTCCGTCGGGCTTGCAAGGCCGAAATAAAGCGCGCCCATGATGCCGGCGATCAGCGCCACCATCGGGGCGATCTCGACCAGCCCCATCCAGCGCGCGCCCCAGCTGTAACGCTCGGCGCTCGCCCGTCCGCCGGAAACCGTGTGGGCGGCGGCGATGTACAGGCTGTAAAGGCAGGCGAGCAGCAGACCGGGCACGATGCCGGCGATGAACAGCCTGAGAATGCTCTGTTCAGAAACGACGCCGTAAATGATCATGATGATCGATGGCGGAATGAGAAAGCCGAGCGTGCCTGCGCCTGCAAGCGAACCGATCGATAGGCGCCGGTCATAGCCATGCGCCTGAAGCTCGGGGAGCGTTACCCTCCCGACGATCGCCGTCGTTGCCGCAGACGAACCGGAGACAGCGGCAAACAGGGTGGAACCGGCGACATTGACATGCACCAGCCCGCCGGGAAGCCGACTGACCCAGGGCGCAAGGCCCGAAAACAGCGAGCGGCCGAGGCGCGCGGTCACGAGAATGTCGCTCATCAGGATGAACAGCGGCAGGGCGAGCAGTTCCTGCGCCGTACCCGCCTGCCACATCAGCTTGCCGGCAAAGGCGTCGAGCGGGATATTCGGTTTGTAGACCGAAAGCAGGATGTAGCCGACGCCGAACAGCGACAGGCCGACCCAGACGGAGCCGAGAAGCAGCACGGCAAAAAGCAGCAGCGTGACGAGGCCGATCTCAACCATCCTCCGTCTCCCGTTCAAGCTCCGGTTCCAGGCCGAGAAGAAGCCGCAAGAGCCGGGCCGCCATGGCGAGCACGAATTCCACCGCGCCGGCGACCGCAAGCGCCTGGGGGATGGCGAGCGGCGTATTCATGTAACTCGACTGGCGCAGCCCGCGCGTGAGGGAGGCATGAAAGACGGTCCAGAAGGCTTCCAGCAGCAGACAGGCGAGGACAAGCCCGACCAGCGTGGCGGCGATATCGACGATCCGGGCGAAGCGGGGACCACGGGAAAGAAGCAGCGAGACCCGTACCTGCGTGCCATGCTGCAGCGCCGGCCCGAGACCCAGCAGAAATACGCCGCACATGGCGAAGGCCGAATATTCCCAGGAAAAGGCGAGGCTCCGGCTTAGGAAACCACGGCTGAAGACCTCCGCCAGCATCATCGCGCAGAAACAGTAGAGCAGCGCCATGGCCACGGTCTGCGCAATCCTGGCGGTCCAGTCGGTAAATATCAGAAAGGCACGAACCATTGCATATCCATGGCAAGAAGGCTTCCGGGATCGGCACCCCGGAAACCCCGTTCACGAAAGGAGCGCCCGCGGCGACAGACCGCGCGCAGCGGCCGCTACTTGCCGGCCGCCTCCGTGTAGGCATCGATGATCGGACCCGCCGCGGGCACGCGCTCGATGAAGCTGCCCCACATCTCGTGTCCGGCCTCGGACATGACCGCCTTCATCGAGTCCGCGGCCTCCGTCACGGTGATGCCGTTTTCGACGAGGATTTCCGTCTTGCCTTCGTCTTCTGCCGCGCTCTGTGCCCAGAACTCGGCTTCAAGTTCTTCGACCACGCCCTCGATTGCGGCCCGGTCCTCTTCCGAAAGCGCATTCCATGCGTCGAGATTGATGGTCACCGCATCGGTCGAAGTCGACCATTGCAGGGGATTGAAATAGGAGGTCGTGTCCCACAGCTTGCCGTCAACGCCCGAGGACGTCGAGGTCGCCACGCCGTCAATCGTTCCGGCAGCAAGCGCCGGCACGACATCGCCCCAGGGCATTTCCAGCGGCGCTGCCCCGAGCTTGGTCAGGAATTCAAAGCTGGCCGGGTTGAAGGCGCGAATGCGCTGGCCTTCGAGATCCTCGGCCGTGGTGATTTCCGAACGCGAGTAGAGACCGGGCGAAGGCCACGGAACATAATAGAGGATCTTCTGGTTGTGGCTTTCCGCGATCTCGTCGAACGCTGGCGAGGCGATTTCGAGGAAGGTCGCCATCTCCTCCTGACCCTGGATCAGATAGGGCAGTGTGTCGATCGCCAGAAGCGGCTCTTCGCCGGCCTGCAGGAACAGCAGGAAATCGGCCATCTGAACGATCCCGCTTTCCACCGCCGCCATGCTCTCGGAACCGGAAACGCCGATTTCGCCGGCGTTGAAGACATTGATCTCGACGTTGCCGTCGGTCGCCTTGGCCACGGCGTCGGCAAACTGGCGCGCTGCCTTCGCCTGGAAATTGGTGTCCGGCCACGGAGTCGAGAAGTCCAGTGTCGTCTCAGCCGAAGCCGTAGCGGCGCTCAGACTGACGGCCGCAACGGCCAGCATGGGGATCGTTCGCATTGCCCTATTCTCCTCTATCGGTTTCATGCACCTTAACATTGTGCCCGTTTTCATTGTACCCGTAATCGCGCCCGGCCGCAGCGGGACTGACGAGCCCGCGCTCAAGATCGATCGCCAGTTTTTTCCGGTCACGGCGCCCGGGCGGGCCAAAGCCGCCGCCGCCCGGCGTCCTCAGGATCAGCGCCTCCCCCGGCGGGATGGTATAGAGCCCCTTGCTCGCGATCACCGTGCCGTCGGTAATTTCGGCATGACCGGGCGCGCCGGCCTTTCCGCCTTCCCGGCCCTCTGCTCCCTTCCGCAGGCGTTCGAAGGCCGCTGCCGACAGTGTCAGGCTTTGGCCCAGCGCCGAACGGATGCGAATCTCCTGGCCGAGACCGCCGCGATATTCGCCCGCCCCGCCGCTGTCGGGGGCGAATTCCTTCTTCTCGTAGATCAGCGGCGCCACGGTTTCCGCCACCTCAACCGGCACAGTGCCGACGCCGGAGGGAAAGGCGGTGGTCGACAGACCGTCGGATGCCGGACGCGCGCCCATGCCGCCGAGCGCGACATTGAGCGAGGCGAAGCCGCCCTCGCCCTCCGCCGTGATCGCCAGCACCCAGAGCGCGCCGGCGCTTTCGGCAAGGATTTCGCCGCGCTTGGCCTCCGCCAGGCAGCCGAGCATCAGGTCCGGCAGGGCCTGCCCCACGACGTGGCGCGCCGTCACGGGCCATGGCCGTTCGGCGCTCACGATCAGGCCCGGCGGCGCGTCGATCCGGATCGGCGCGAGCGAGGCATGGTTGTTCGGAACCTCCGGTGCGATCGCCACCTTGATGCCGAATGAGGCATAGGCCTGGCTGTAGTTCAGCGGGCAATTGATCCCCTTGGCAACGGCCGGCGACGAACCCGCAAGGTTGACCGAAATCTCCCCATCCCTGACCGTCATTTCCGCTTTCAGCCGGATCGGAGCGTCATAGCCGTCGAGTTCGATCTCGGCGCGGTAGACGCCTTCCGGCACCTTCTCGATCGCGGCCCGCGTTGCTTCGGCCGAGCGGGTGAATATGAACTCCGCAAGCGGTTCGAGCGAATCCGCGTCATATTCCTCCATCAGGGCAAGAAGCCGCCTCAGCCCCTCGTCATTGCAGCTCATCAGCGAGATCACGTCGCCGCGCGCCTCGCGCGGGACGCGGGAATTGACGGCGATCAGCGCAAGCAGTTCCTCGTTGACCACGCCCTTGCGCCGAAGCCGCGTCACCGGGATGACCACGCCCTCCTCGAACACCGAACGCGCCTCCGCCGACCAGCCGAGCCCGCCGATATCGACGACATGGCAGGTCGAGGCGATATAGGCCACGATCGTTCCCTTTCGGAAGACCGGGGTGACCAGAACGAAATCGAAGACATGGCCGGCCCCGAGCCAGGGGTCGTTGGTCACCAGAACGTCGCCTTCTTCCAGCGTTTCGGCCGGCACATGTTCCAGCATGGCATTGACCGATTTCGCCATGGTGTTGACGTGGCCGGGGGTGCCGGTGACGGCCTGGGCCATCATCCGGCCGCTCGCGTCGAAAATGCCGGCCGACAGGTCGCCCGCCTCGCGCACGATGGCCCCGAAGGCGACGCGCAGAAGCGCATTCGCCTGCTCCTCGCAGACCGAGATCAGGCGGTTCCACATGACATTCATGGCGATGATGTCGGCGTCGGTGAGTTGCTTTTCGGTCATCATACGGCCCCTTCCCGCTCGAGCACGATATGGCCGAGCGCATGGACATAGCCGCGCCAGTCTTCGGGCGCGTAGATCGTCGTCTGGTCCTCGACGATCAGCATCGGGCCCTCGAAGACCGCGCCGGGGCTCTCGTCG
>NZ_CFHTCS010000151.1:0-9883 GCF_984369615.1 Martelella sp.
ACGATTGGTTGGCTGTCTTGATGGCGGCGCTCCAGGCGTTGGTCGGCGGCAAGACCGTTGATCTCCCGTTCGATGTCGAACAGTCGATCGATCCGTTTGACGGCGTCCAGCGCAATAGGCGAGATCGTCGCGGCTTTGCCACCACGTTTGGCGTTCGTGGCGATGTCAGCCAGCACGAAGAACTTACGACGCGAATGTGCCCAGCAGAGTGCCTGGCGCAGAGGCGCGGGATCGCGATCTGCCTTGAACAGCGGATTGTAGCCGCCATAGGCATCTGCCTGCAGAATGCCGGTGTAGGTCTTCAGGTGGCGCTCGGGATGCTCCTGTCGCCGGTCTCGTGAGGCATAGTAAAGGGCAGCAGGTGGTGAGTGCCCGCCAAATGGTCGGTCATCCCGGACATAGGTCCAGATGCGACCGGTATCGGTCTTTCCCTTCGCCAGGATCGGCACGGTCGTGTCATCACCATGCAGTCGTTCGGCCGCCAGAGCATGGGCCTCGATCAGCGAATGGATGGGCCTGAGGGCCGCGGCACACGCGCCAACCTGGTCAGCCAGGGTCGAAAGGCTGAGATCGATCCCCTCACGGGAATATCGTTCGCTTTGACGGTTGAGCGGCTGGTGCTGGGCGAACTTCTCGAACAAGATCATTGCCAGAAGGTTGGGCCCGGCAAAGCCTCGTGGCGTCACATGGAAGGGCGCTGGGGCCTGCGTGATCTTCTCGCATTCACGGCAGGAGAACTTTTCCCGCACGGTCTGAATGACTTTCCACTGACGAGGAATGACCTCCAGGGTCTCGGTGACATCCTCGCCGAGCTTCGACAGCTTGGCCGAGCCACAGCAGAGGCAGTTCGCCGGGGCGGCGATGACGACACGCTCACGCGGCAGATGTTCGGGAAACGGCTTCCGGGACGGTCTCTTGCGCTCGAAGGCCCTGACGGTAGAACCGTTGGCAACCGCCTCTGCCGCGAATTCATCTTCGCCGGCATCAGCTTCGAGTTCTTCCAGCTGCAGTTCCATCTGTTCGAGAAGCCGCGCCTTGCGCTCCGATCGGCTACCGTAGAGTTCGCGGCGGACCTTTTCGATCTCCAGCTTCAGCCGCGCGATCAGCGCTTCGGAATGCGATACGAGCGCCTTCGCGCTGGCGGCCTCTGCTTTGGCCGTCGCCGCTTCTGCCTCGGCAGCAATACGCCGGGAACGTTCTTCAGCCAGCGCAGCAAGTGCACTGGCAAGGTCGTCCGGAAGCTGTTGGGCCGCGTCGTTCATGGGCTGATGGAATCATATTCGCTCCCCTCATTCCACTGTTTTTGCTCATCCAGCCGAGGTCGGCCGCCAGGTTTTTTGCGGCATCCGCCAGTCGATCCCTTCCAGCAGATATCCGAGCTGCGCAGGTGTGATCACCACCGTTCCATCGGCCGCCGACGGCCATATGAAGCGTCCCCGCTCCAGCTTCTTCGTGAACAGGCACGCTCCCTGGCCATCATGCCAGATGACCTTGATCAGGCCGCCGCCACGACCGCGGAAGACGAACAGGTGTCCACCCATGGGATCGCGCTTCAGCGTCTCCTGCACCATCAACGACAAACCGGGAAAGCCCTTGCGCATGTCCGTGTGGCCTGTCGCCAGCCAGACCTTCACACCAGCAGGAACCGGGATCATCGCCGACCCAGCACACAATCGAGAATGCGGCCAAGTGCCTCCGTGTCGATGTCGCTATCAACGCGGACACGACGACCGCGGCCCAGATCAATCGTGACATCGCTGCGTTTCCGGCGGGGATGCGATGAGGCCGGCGCTTCTGAGGCAGCAGGCTGGGCTGCCGGCGCGGCCTCCGAAACGATCACGGGCACCAAGGTGCTCGATCCCGGCATCGACGGCTCCTCGATCCGGCAGAGTTCCTTGCGCCACCGAAAGAGCTGACTCACGTGGATGTCGGCCGATCGTGCAATCTCGGAAAGAACCGCACCAGGCTCAAGGCAGGCGGCAACCAGCCGCTCCTTGTCCTCGCGAGACCAGCGCCGACGGCGCTCGACAGACGTGATCACTTCAATCGAATGCTTGGTCATAGGACTACTCCTAGTGTTTGCACTAGGACTTCCAATGTTCACGCCATTCTCGCAAGACGGCCTTCACCGGAGGCATACTTCGTAAGTCCAAATAGTCGCTTTATTGGCGACGATAAAGGCAGGCTCTTCGGAAGCCAGAGCGTGGATTTGATTGCCGATTTTGTATAGGTATGGTCCGATTTTAAGGCTAGGTTTCAGCTTGAATCTCTTGTTGCGGCTGATTTCTCTCTGACCGCTTTTCGCCGCCGTTTCATCGGTCACTCACCGGGATCACGGTTGTCCTGCTGTCACGATCGTCAAGCTGAAGAGCGAGCAATGCGGACAGGGCGGCCGCCTGTCGCCGTTCAGCACGTTTGCCTGCAACCTGGTCGAGGGTCTCGGCAGCATCAACGGCGTCAGCCGCATCAATGGCTGGAACGCAAGGGCCGCACGATCACCCTGTCCGCCATCGCAACGCCCAATATCGGCTCGTTCGACCTGCCGGTCGATTCCTACCGCGATCGCGTCTACGGCAGCACGAAGGATGACATCCGCTTTGTGATGGTTCGAGACTGATTTCGATTGGCAAGCCCAAAAAAGCCGTCTCAAGCGGCCTTGCGCAGATCCGTATCGAAGGCGCCCTCAACCTGTCGGCAGTCGTTCTTATCAGCGTCCGCGAACATGCTGTCCCTGCGGCAGACGACAGCCGAGAAGCGGCCTTGAGCGGCGGCGGCTCCCTCTTCCAAAGAAAGCGCATCAAAGACGATCTCGGGGGGCGTCCCGCTATCTTCGCTGAGGTAGAAAGGTTCGCTCATCCCGTCCGGCCACCAGGAAACCGACACATCCATGATGGAGGACGACGCATCGCCACCCATCAGCGAAACCTCGATCGTCAGGACGTCGCGCATGATGCTCTCGGCCTCGGGGTTGTGCGCCTGGATGGAAATGGACGTCACCGGCCCCATGGATCGGAATTCAGCCGTCGACGTCCCCTCTGATGGGATATCGAGCGTTTCCCCCGGATAGGGCGTGCCATCGATGGTGGCATCGACCGTGCCGACCGGCGTTCTTGCGATTTGAGCCTGTGCGGGCTGGACCAGGCAGAGGACGAGGCCGAAGGTTGCCAGGCGAGACGCTTGGATCAAGTTCATTGAGTGGGTCCTTTCATGCACTTATGGATACGACCAGCCGTCGTGTTCGATGCGCAAGGGTGCTTCGGGCCGCGTGGGGCGGGGAGAATCTTCTCGACGTCCACCACTTCCTCTTGTTCCTCATACGCTCCGCCATTTCCGAACAGGATGTCATCGTCGAAATCGGCGATCAGGTAGGAGCCTCCCCGTAAAATGTTCCGCGCGGGGCCATCGAATCAATCCAACGTGCCAATGTGAACCCCGTTTGCGGGTTTACGGCCTAAGGGCTACACGTCAGCAAAAGTGCGTCAGAACCAACTCTCGGTGGAAACGGCGGGTCAGTTCTCAGTGGCAATCAACAAAGAGACGCTGCGACGTCGGATCGTTTCAAGCTGTTGCCAACCTGATCAGCGCGGTGCATTCGGGCAACGGCGGCGGGCTTCGGCCCGGTTTTCGTTGAAGTCACCGATGAAACCTTCAATGCCGCGTGCGAAACGTGCCAAAGAGCTCCGGCTTCTGGTGTGGCCTGCACAATTTTCATCGCTGAAAGGACGGTTCGTCATAACATAATCCTCACTATAGTCGTTAATTTGTACGAACCAATATACGTCCAACAAAGATGGACGAGCTACCGCTGTATCCGCATCGTTTCTATGCGCCTAGCGCATCACTCAGGGCGTGGAACGCAAGATTCCGGTTAAAAGTGAGAGTTTCGGATATTCCGACGTAACTTTTCGATGTTGGCCATGCAAACAGCGCATGCCTTCTCGGCGCAGATTATACGTACCTCTGAGACCAATACCGAGGCCGCCCAAGCCAGTGCGCGAAAGCGCCAGCACATTCCTGGCTTACGTGGCTGACCACAGCACTGCATCTTTTCTCCTACAGATACGATGCCTTTGCCGCGCCTGAGGCGGCAACCAACGCCTTGTGCAGCCTGAAGTCCTCTAAAAGCCGCATTTCACCTTTTGTCCGTCTCCCAAAAAGCGGCATGCCAAGGGACAGATACCACGCGTTCGCTTCGGGGCAATCTTCGCCGAAATGACAAATCTCAACTGATACAATCACTTATTTGATTACTAATTCAAAAATATCTACTATTGATCATTTTATATCTTGTCGAACCACGCAAAAGTGAGTAAGCATCAATGCTAACACGTAGCAGCACAATCACTGCGAACGATGTGAGCTGCAGAAGCCTTGCCAACTTTCGGCGAAATGCAGTTTTGCGCAGCTGCCTTTCAAAGAGCGCTCTGAGGGCTTTCTGCCGTGTCCGGGACACTGCGATGCTGCGGCTCAGACCAGACTTAGGCGCGGGGCAGTGGCCTTGAAGAAGGTGCGCTTCCTGCAGCAAGGAAAGACAAATGACCAAGGCACTCGAAAGCGCGCACGACCACCACACAGGCATCTGGCCTGTTATGCTGACCCCGTTTACCGAGAACCTCGAAATCGACTGGGCGTCGCTTGAAAATCTGATCGACTGGTATCTGGCGGCCGGCGTTCACGGTCTTTTCGCCAACTGCCAGTCGAGCGAGATGTTCTTTCTGAGCGATGCCGAATCGGAAAAGCTGACCCGTTTCGTCGTCGACTATGTTGATGGCCGTGCGCCGGTTGTTGCGTCGGGCCACACCGGCAATGCGCCCGGCCATCAAGCAGAGCAACTGAAGGCGATTGCTGAATGCGGCGTTGACAGCGTCATCATGATCTCCAATCGGCTGGCCGCTCAGGATCAATCCGATACCATAGTCCTGGAAAATCTCGCTGCTCTGACAGAAAAGCTGCCGACCAATGTCGGCCTTGGCGTTTATGAGTGCCCCTACCCCTATAAACGCCTCTTGAGCGAAGAAGCCGTATCATGGGCCGCGAAGTCCGGTCGCTTCACTTTTCTCAAAGATACCTGCTGCAACATCGAGATGCTGCGCCGACGCGCCGAACTGGCTAAGGGAAGCCGGCTGCATATCGCCAACGCCAATGCCCAGACGCTCCTGGAGAGCATGAAAGCAGGCTGCCATGGCTACAGCGGCGTGATGGCAAACTTCCATCCTGCACTTTATGTCTGGCTGTTTGAAAACTGGCAGAAAGAGCCCGGAAAAGCGGAGATTCTGTCCAAATTCCTGTCGCTGGCCGCCCTGACAGAAAGCATGAGTTACCCAGCCTGCGCCAAGGATTTTCAGAAAGCCGTCGGCAATTTTGCATCAGTGAAATGCCGTTCGCTGACCACCGGCAGCTACTTCGACAATCATGTCTCGTCGACAGTTTCGCAGATGATTGCTCTCGGAGACTGGCTGAGCCAGACGCTTGAACTCGGCCTTCCCGCAACGGCTTCTCAACCGGAAAGCCGGGTTGCGGCCGAGTAGACTGAACGACCACTGTTATCGAAGAGGAGGAGACCTTGTCGATGATGAATGTAAAGCTAAAGACAAAAACCTTTATCGTTCCGCCAGACCATACCCTGTTTCGGAACTGCCACGCTTCCACTGTTATTGTCCTCCCAGACAATACCCGGCTCACCGCCTTTTTCGGCGGTGAGCGCGAAGGCGAAGGCGATGTCGCCATCTGGACCGTGCGCGGAGACGGCGAAAGCTGGGCCCCCCCCCGCCGCCTCTTTGCCGAAGACGGCCTTGCGCACTGGAATCCGGTTCTCCTCAACGAAGGCAATACGGTCTGGCTATTCTACAAGGTCGGCCCGACGGTCCACACATGGACGACGCGCTGGAGCCTCTCGCATGATGGCGGACTGACATGGTCAAAGCCAACTGAGCTGGTTCCCGGTGACAGCGGACCGCGAGGCCCGGTGAAGAACAAGCTTCTTGTGATGTCCAATGGTGAATGGCTGGCTCCGGCTTCGGTTGAAACCGAAGAGATCTGGGATGCATTCGCGGATATTTCCGCAGACGAAGGCGAAAGCTGGACCCGCTGCGATGTTCCCTTCGCCCACCACAGCAATAGTGACCCGCACGATAATGGCGGCGTCTGGGGCGGACTGGCCGAAAACGCGTTGTGGGAAACCGATCCGCAGAAGGTTTTCAGATGGGATGGGGTGATCCAGCCAAGCGCGTGGGAATCGGCTCCGGGCAAAATCCATATGCTGATGCGCTCGACCCGCGGTCACCTTTACAGAACAGATTCCGATGATTTCGGCCGGACATGGTCTGAGGCCTATCCGACCGGAACCGTCAATAACAATTCCGGCATCGATGTTGCCGAAACCGGCGGCGTACTTGCGCTTGCCTATAACCCGAATGGCGGCAACTGGGGCCGTCGTACGCCTCTTTCCCTGGCGCTTTCAAATGATAATGCCAAAACTTTTCAACGAGTTATCGACCTCGAGACTGAAGAGGGCGAGTTCTCGTATCCGGCAATCATTGCCAGAGGCAAAGAGCTTCACCTGACTTACACACACAACCGTAAGTCAATCGTCTACTGCCATTTGACACTGGAGGATGGCTCGTTTTCCGGTCTGCAAAAGAGATAGACAGACCGGGAATAACCAGCACAACAAGGGAGTTGAGAATGCTGAAAGCAATTGGACTGGCGCTTTGTGGCGTACTGGCTTTGGCCAGCGTGCAGGCCACAGCGCAGGAGCTGACTTATCCGAAGAAGAACATCACCGTCATCATCCCGAAGAATCCGGGTGGCGGCACGGATACCTCAGCCCGCCTGACACTGGAATATGCCAAGAAATACCTGCCGGAAGGCGTGATTTTCGTTCCGGAAAACAAGCCCGCTGGCAACGGCGTGACGGGCCTGATCGAGGCTGCCCGCGCAAAACCCGATGGGCAGACACTGGTCATGACCACCGTTGAACTGGCTATGTTCCCGCATCAGAACAAGTCGCCGGTCAACTACGAGAACTTCACCGGTCTTTATGCACCGATCGCCGACCCGGCTTCTCTGGTTGTCAACGCCGACAGCCCGTACAAGACGCTGGAGGATTTCGTCGAAGCTGCCAAGGAAAACCCGGGGAAAATCCAGGTTGCCAACTCCGGAACGGGCGCGATCTATGATCTTGCTACGATCAACATGGAACAGCAGCTGGGTATCGACCTGAAGCGGATTCCGTATTCTGAAGGCATTGGCCCGGCAATCGCCGCGCTCGTTGGCGGTCATGTTGACGCCGTTGTCACCACACCGGGTGCAGCCAAGCCGCAGATCGATGCCGGTGCACTGCGTATGCTCGGCGTCATGGATTCCAAGCGTTTTGCACTGTTCCCCGATGTTCCCACCTTCAATGAAGTTCTGGGCGCAGGTACAGATACGCAGCTGCGTGCATGGGCAGCCATTGCAGGCCCGGCCAACATGCCGGCAGAGGTCAAAGGTCAGCTGATCGAAGTCTTCAAGGCAGTTGCTGCGGATCCTGACTTCCAGCAGGCCATGAAAAACCAGGGCATCATGCCCAGCACACTGGTTGGTGATGAAGTTCAGGACATGATGAAGCGTGACGATGAAATGTACGCCAAGCTCATCGAAGACTCCAAAAATTCCCAGTAAGCAATGATTGTTGCGCTCAACCGCGGCCCTGAAAATTCAGGGCCGCGGCCCCGGGCGGGGAGGAAAGCAATGAAAAAATACAATGTTCTGGTGGCTGCCGTTTCCATTCTTTTTGGCCTTGGCATCTTCTGGTTCTCCCGTGGTCTTTCGACGATGTCACCGGATGGTGTTCCCGGAGAAGCCTTCTGGCCACACATGATCGCCTGGCTTCTGATCGGCCTCGGTCTTCTTCAACTGATTGAGGTTCTTGCCTTTCCCGTTATCAATGCAGGTCGCGAGGTCATTCTTGGCGCTCCGGGAAATCTTTTGGCCTATCTTGCCGCAGCCGTTGCCTTTGGTTTTGCAACGCTGATGGTATGGGCAGGTTTTGTGATTGCAGGCGTCATCATGATGCCGATCATCATGCTGATCATGGGTGAACGACGCCCGCTGATTATCGGGGTTACAACCGCCGCCGCCATCGGCGTCATCTGGTTCTTCTTCGTTCACATCTTCAACATTTCGCTGCCGGCCCCGGCATTTCTGGAATAGCGCCGGGAAGGAACCAAGATCATGCATGATATTATTCAAGCTGCAGGCATTGTTTTCAGCTATCAGGCGCTTCTGATCGTATTTATGGGCACGCTTGCCGGCATTCTCATTGGTTCGCTGCCGGGCCTGACTGTGAACATGGGCATCGCTCTGCTGATGCCGCTGACATTCTCCTTCCAGGGGTTGGAAGGTATCCTGATGCTGCTCGGCGTCTATTGCGGCGCCATTTATGGCGGCTCGATCAGCGCCATCCTGATCAATACACCCGGAACACCCGCATCCGCCGCAACGGTGCTGGATGGTTACCCAATGACGCTGAAGGGGGAGGCTGGAAGGGCTTTGGGCCTTTCAACCGCAAGCTCGATGTTTGGCGGTCTTTTCAGCGCGATTGCGCTCATCATCATTGCGCCGCAGCTTGCAAGGGTCGCCACAGGACTGGCTGCTCCGGATTATTTCGCGCTCGGCGTCTTCGGGATATCCATCATCACCTCGGTTTCCTCCCAATCGGTTATCAAGGGCCTGATGGGTGGCTGCATCGGACTGTTTATCGCTACGATTGGCCTTGATCCGATGACCGCAGGCATGCGCTTCACATTCGATTCCTTCTACCTGATGGGTGGTATTTCCTTCGTCCCGGTTCTTGTCGGCCTGTTTGCTTTCTCGCAGGCCCTTCTGGGGATCGAGGAAAACTGGAAGGAGATCCGCGAAAATGCTCCAGCCCGCCCGAAAACGAAAATCACCCGCGTTCTGCCGACATGGGCCGACTTCCGTCGCGTTCTGCCGACCTATATCCGGTCCTCCGCGATTGGTACTGCCATCGGCTCGATCCCGGGCACAGGCGGCGATATTGCTTCCTTCATCTCTTATACGGAAGCCAAGCGCTGGTCGAAGCATCCGGAAGAATTCGGCAAAGGCTCGATCGAAGGGGTTTCCGCACCTGAAGCCGGAGCCAACTCGGTTGCCGGTGGTGCCATGGTGCCCCTGATGACGCTTGGTATTCCAGGCGATGGCGCAACAGCCATTATGATGGGCGCCTTCATGGTGCAGGGTCTCCAGCTTGGTCCGCTGCTGTTCACAGAGCACCCGGTTGAGGTCAACACGATCTTCATCGGCCTTCTGGTCGCCAACCTGATGATGGGGCTACTGGGTTTCTCCTCGATCCGCCTGTTCACCCGCGTCATGTCAGTTCCCCGTAAGCTGCTGGTTCCGATTATTCTGGTGCTCTGCACCGTTGGCGCCTATTCAGTGAATAATACGATGACCGATGTGTTCGTCATGATGATTGCAGGGGTCTGCGCCTACGTCATGCTGAAGCTCGACTTCTCGATGTCGCCGGTCATCATCGGCATTATTCTCGGGCCCATGGTTGAAGGCAATCTGCGGCGTTCGCTGATCATGTCCGATGGCGATTTCTCGATCTTTGCGACCAGCCCGGTCTGTGCAATTTTCCTGGTCATTGCGCTTCTGACCCTGACGATCCCGGTCATAGGCCCGAAGATCAAGGCGCGCCGTCAGGCTCGCAAGGCAGCCGAAGACGGTTTGAGCGCGTAGAACGCGACACATCAGACCCAAACAAAAAGCCGGCGGAAAACTGCCGGTCTTGTTGTCCGGGTAAGTGCGGCATCAAATGGAAAAGCTAGCGCATCGGCCCGAAAATCGGAATCGATTTTCGGAAAGCACGATGCGTAGA
>NZ_CFHTCS010000152.1:0-9875 GCF_984369615.1 Martelella sp.
GGACGCACCAGCATTGGCCGCATAACTTAAACCAAACGGTCGCCGGCAAACCCGGGGCGGTTCACCACGATCCGTTTCAGTTTCGCATTCTCATCTTCCAAAGCCTTCAGCCGGCGCATCTCGTCGGGCAGCAGACCTGCGTACTTTTTCTTCCAGTTGAAATAGGTCGCCTGGCTGATCCCGGCCTTGCGGCAAATCTCCGCCACAGGCGCACCCTCATCCCCCTGCTTCAGAATAAACGCCTTCTGGGCGTCTGAAAACTTCGATGCCTTCATCTCTTCCACTCCTTCTCCCAGCCAGGAAAATACCGCGGAATACTCCAACATCAAACGATCCAGTTTTCAGGGCGCAGAGCACTGCCCGACGAGATGCGCCGGCTAAAGGTGCAGAGTTTGAGATCCATGCGCTCTCTCGGCAAGCCTCTATTTTTCAAATGGAACGAAAAGCGATGCAACGTTTCTTTCAAAAAGCTCTTTCGAGCAGTCGCATGCGACCGCCAATAGTGCTTTTTCACGGATGTGGGACCAAACTTCCTTGCCCGTATAGAGACTTACGCATTTATCAGCGAAGTCTTTTGCCGTTGAGGCTGCGAGAATTTCGCTATCGGGAATGAAGCCGACCTGAGAGGCGATCAAATCTGTGGCAACAACAGGCAAGCCGAAGCTGGCAGCCTCATGAACCTTTGCGGGGATGCCAGCCGCAAAACGTGTAGGTGCTATGAATACGCGGTTCTCATTGTAGACGTGCGAAAGGTCAGGGACCATTCCAAGCAGCCGGACACGCTCGGATGCAATCCGTTCGAGATCCTCAGACTGCACACGCCCCGCCACGTTCAGCTTCCAATCTGTGCCAAGCTTCTGATCTAAGAGCGGCATTACCTCTTCCACAAACCAGACAAGAGAATCGACATTCGGCGAAGCCTCTCGTGTGCCATCGAGAGCGCCGACGAAAAGCAGGTCCGATCGCTCCTCGAAACTCGCCGTGGAGGGCTTGGCGTCCACCATGTGACCGATCACTTGAATAGGCGCTGAAACACGTGAGCTGATGAGTTTCTTTTCGCGCTCGCAAACCGTAACGACAGCAGAGGCTCCCTTCATCAAGCCAATCTCCTGTTCATAGGCGGCACGGTAATCCTTTTCTTCGAAAGGATTTTCGAAAAGCGCCCGACGAATCTTCTCTCTTTCGACGAAAAGCGCCTCTGCATCATAGATGAGCTTGAGGCGGGAAAGAAACGCGCGACCGCACACCTCCTGAACGCGCGCCATGTTGCCGGGCCGGCTCACAAAAACAGCATCGAATTCTTCCGCGCGCTCCCTCAGAAAGCCAGAAAGCCCCGGCTCGCCGAGTTCGGCAGCGACCTCTATGTCTGGTCCGAAGTCAGACCAGAATTCATCAACATCCAGGCCCGGAAAATACAACGGGTAGAATGTGACATCCCACCCAAGAGCGGAGACCGCTTTGACCAAATCCCGCGCGCGAGGATAGCCAGCTCCCAGGTTGCGGTAGGGCACGCGGTCGTCAATCATCAAAACACGCTTCTTGCGAAGCGAATCCAATGCCGCGCGCGGGCCGATCTCATGAGACGGATGGTTTTTCAGGGCAGTGGCATGCTGAGCCAGAAAAAACTTGTGATTCCTCTCCTGCAGGTCGATCGCCTGCTGGCGAACCGTCGCGCTGCCGAACTCGTAATGCTCGATCGCAATTCGCGGATCATAGATGACCTTGTACCCGGCTGCGCGGATTTTCATGCAGAGATCTGTTTCCTCGTAGTATGCAGGGGCGTATCGCTCATCAAACCCGCCCAACTCCAAGTAGAGAGAGCGTCGCAGCATCATGAAAGCGCCAGAGCAGTAGTGCACTTCACGCCGGAACTGAAAGGCGGGCGAATTCGGGTTCTGTCCGCGTCCGTATCCTACGCATGTACCATCCGACCAGATAACGCTGCCTGCTTCCTGCAAGGATCCATCCGGCAGGATTATCTTCGCCCCAACAACTCCGGTCCCGGGGTCTTCAAAATTCGCTGTGGCGATCTCAAGACAGTCGCTAGGCAACACGGTGTCGTTGTTCACTAACAACAGAAATTCACCCTGAGCCAAAGCGGCGCCGCGCCGGGAACCGCGCAAGAAATGCTCGTTCTCGTCGTTCAGCACAATTTTGGCGCCATCGACACGGGAAAGCAGCTCACGCGTTCGGTCCGTCGAAGCATTGTCAACGATGATCACTTCAGCCGGAACTGTCATGGCCTGCCGAAGCGAAAGAAGGAACGGGTAGGTCAGTTCAGCGCTGTTGAACAAAACAACCACGATAGAAACAAGGGGCTTCTCGGTAGAGGGTAGCTCGATGCGTTTATCCGTCTCAAGAAATGTGTTGAGCTCAACAGTCTTCTTTGTCTTGAAATGGGCCTTTTGAAACTGGGCTCTCTGCACTTGGCTGCCGTAGCCTTGACGCTCGCTGGGGGGCAGAAGGAACGATCTCTTCTCAGACAAAGCTTGCAGCAACTCATCACGCGTGGTGATCGACTTATCTTTGCGAGCTTGCGGTGAAACAAAATTCCACCCGAAGCCGGCCACCTCTGCCGAAAGAAACGGCATTCGCTCGATCGCATGCGCCAGGGTTCCATCAGTCTGACCTGCTTCCGGTTCAAAGTCAGCGAACTCCAGGCCGATGTCGAGGATGGCAGCCAGAGCCGCTGACCGCGCCCAATAGATTGAGCCAGCCGGAAAAGCGCAAGGCATATCCTGCATCAACGTAACACCCATTTTCGCCGCCAACTCCGAGCTCCGCTCGAAATTGTCAATCCAATTCACATAAGGCTCATTATGCGGGTGATAGGTCGGAGCTAACACTCCAAGTGTCTCATCGGCCTCAAATGCGGAAAGAATGCTGTCAACAATTTCTGGAGATCCGATTGTTGATGCCATCATCCTATCCAGCCAATCAGCCAATTCGGGGGTATGACCTGACCGCTTCGTGTGAATGTGGAAAACATAGTCAAATTTTAATATGTCTTTTCGAAAATTCACAAAGAATGGAGCTATATCACGGCCTATATTCGGCGTTATATCAACTCTAGCATTACCCCTGTTCCAGTATGTAATCCTGTTTAGAATCTTTCTTTTCTTTTCCTCACTATCAGTTGATATAAATGTTTCAAAAGACCATTTAATATTCGAGACAAAAGAAATTATGCGATCGAAATCCTCAACATAGTAAACATGAATAAAAACAGCGATTCGCTTCCCCGTGACGGGAAGTTTTTCACGATAAACAAAAGGCAAGCCGACAGAGGGCGTGTCGACGGCTCGATTGACTATCGTTGTCGCAGACGGCAAACCCGCTAAGGCGCTAGGAACAGCGTGCTGCTTCCGGTAATTTCTTCGCTTGCGACGATTGAAGGGATGTTTGATAAGCGCGGCACGACGAAGCCTCGATTTCTCGCTTTCTATACGGGCGTTGTCCGCCTGCTGAAAAACGGCTGAGGTAGACGACCCGCCCGCAAGGCGCGAGCGTAGCTTCAATTTTCTTCTATCCCGGTACTGCTTACGTTTCTTCTTGCTCAGAGGGTGCAACAGCAAGGCACGCCAACGAAAGGAGCGTTTCCTCCTTGCCCAGACAACTGCGAAAGCCCGATCGACGACGTCCAGAACGGCGGCATCTTTTTGTTTCTCGGCTAAACTGGCGCTGGCTTGAGCTGCTTCCAGCTCGCGCCTGTGTTGCTCTACCGTCTCAAGTAAAGCTTTGCGCTCGCTTTCAACCTCAAGTCGGACAGAGTGTTCTTGAGCAAACGCCTCGTCTTGCGCCGACAAATCTCCTTTGAGCGCGGCTAGCTCAGCTGCGATTGTCGCCTTGCTTTGCTCCAGGCTGTGAATAGTCCCCTCAAGACCCTGATTTCTTTCCTTCTGAGCAGTCAACTCGGCACTTACAGCCGGATAGTTTACGATCGCGTCCTCAACTGAGGCCAGATCGAAATAGACGCTGTTCGGCAACGCAGGCAGTTCTGCATCCGAGACGGCGGCCACACAATAGACAGACCTGGCCAGCCCTGCGCTAGCCTCGAATCGATCTTCGCTTCGGCGATCAAAGCTGACCAATTTCTGGTCCTTATGCCCCCGGTCGCACACGATCACGGACCCGAGAACCGCCCTCTGTCCGAAGAGCGCGACGTTTTGAAATCGAGGCGTCAGAAGGCCGTGGAATTCATCCTGGGTCAGTTCGCGGACATGATGCGGATTGGGTGGAGTGCCAAATCCGGAATAAGTATCACGGTTCGGCGAACTGATGAGTGCGAAGCCGCCGGGACGTAGAACGCGCTTGATCTCAGCCAGGAATTTTTCCTGATCATAAAAGTGCTCAATCGTTTCAAAGGAGATAACGCAATCAACGCCGCTCGCGTCGACGGGTATTTCTTCTGCTTTTCCCGCCCGATACTCCAGGTTCTCCGCATGATAGTTATTCTTGGCGTGCTTGACCGACTCTTCATCAACCTCAACGCCAACGACCGAACGCGCCACCTGGGCAAGCAATGCGGAGCCGTAGCCTTCGCCGGACGCGATATCGAGAACATCCAACCCTCGACATAGTTCCCGCGCCAGGAAATATCGATGCAAGTGCTCGAGTTCAACCTGCCCTGAAACCTTGGGTGTGAAACGCTCCCCAGTCCAGTCGAGAGAGGTCTTGGCCGACGGCCTTTGAAATAGTTCACCCATGTTCATCTTTCCGTTTTGATTATTGGCCGAATCTTCGATCGATCAACCAAAGGCTCGCGCACGGCCTTGAGGCACCTGCCGATATATTTCAACCGTGTGGCGTCGCTGATCGGCAACGACTTTGCCCCCTTGTGACCCGTGGATAATGCTGACCGCATTCCATCGCTGATGCTTAGCAAATATCCAGTGTTCTTTTGAACGAACATCATGCTGAAGATCAACTGCGAATTTCTGGGCTGAGCCGAAGTTCTTCAACACATCCAGATTGACTGGCGGAAATACGTGGCCTCCGCATTCCACCCACCGGCCAACTCTAACGAAAGCAGAGCCATAGCCTCCGCGCTTTCAGAAAGAGATGGCCGCATCAAAAGTCACACGAAAGCGAAACAGCGCGAACGTTTCAGTTCACATTCACCACAATACATCCCAGATCTGTGTAAACTGAACCCCTTGCAGGCCATTTCGGTTTTGACGCAGATTGCACAAGCAATTCTTCCTTTTTTCCGGGTTCGGCCGGAATGAACCTGTTATCCACGAGCCGGAAAATCCACTCCTTGGACCAGGGCGTGGCCCGGGCTGTGCCGGCAAAACCGCGCGGCCCTGCTGATGTCGGCGTATTGAAGTTGACCGCTATGCATATCGAGGATTCGCTCGCCATGGCGCTATCCTGAAGCACATCGTCTATCCTTGAAATGATCCTGTTCACGGCAAGCAGATCCTGTTGCGACGCAAGCGCGTTATCAAAAGAAAGCTTTGCAACCTGCCAGCCGCTGATCAACACAAACGCAAAGCCCAATACCAAAGAGGATTGCGCCAGCAGAACCTTGCCACCGCCTTCCCTCTCAGGCGATGCCAATATCCATTGGTGGATGGGATAAATCAGGTAAATCGCGTGAACGAAAGAGAATGCAATAAGCGACCTGGTGCTGAAGGTATCAGCTGGAGATGCAAATGCGAGGAAATAGGGCGCTACCACTAGCACTAAATTAAAAACCAGGAAGAGCGCCAATGAAGATACACTTCTACGATTTCTGGATATTAAAAAACAAAATATATAGAACAAGAAAGAAACAGTTAATACGACCCGATATATATCCGAAAAATACGGATCCACCTTTCCGGAATTGAATGGAACAGACTGATTCAAGAATAAATCAATTATCCGATCGAAACTCTTCAACGCCTGTATAAAATCTATGCTACTGCGACCACCCAACGGAACCCCTGAAATATAAGGGGATATCTTTGTGGTCACAACATAAAGTGCGGAAGAAGCAACAACGATAGCAGCATAGTATATTGCGCGACGAATTATGTCTCGCGCACCTACATCGCCGATCTGGAAAATCAACGCCCCAACAAATAGAACGACTGCGACTTCGATTGTTGGCTGGTAAAAAGCAGGCGCCAGTCCCAGCAACACCGTGGCGGGCAACCATTTCGCCCTGGTGACCGCAAGATAAACCCCACAAACCGAGAGAAAAACGCCGAATGTGAAGGCGACCCATGTAAGCTGATACGAAAACAACTGGCCATAATAAAGGGAAACTGCGGAAAACAGCGTGAAAAACAGCATCACAGCGACGGATTTGATGCCCAAGACCCGGGCACCGACCATGCCTGTCAGCATCATGAGCACCACTGCCAGTCCGAGCGAGAACAAGCCGCCCGGATTGTCACCCTGCACCACATGGAAGATAAGGTAAAGACCCCAACGCCCCTGGCTGAGATAGGTCAGCGAATCGTTTGATACAGACTGAATCTGGATCACGTCGTCCGCATTGAAATTCATGTAGTAGGCATGTCCGCCATAAGTCAGCAGACAAATTGCAAAGATGCAGCCCGCCAGAAACCTGTTATTCTCCGGATGGAACAAAGGCTCAAAAATACTCTTCTTCATGGAAGTCTGCTATCCGTTCGCCGTGGTTCTACCAAGGCGTTATATCTTCTCATCAATGATAAAACGAGGCCGGCGTTTTACCTCGAGATATATCTTGCCCACATATTCGCCGATGATCCCCATGCAGAAGATTTGAAGGCCGCCGAGCCACAACAGCGGCAGCACAATTGAAGCCCACCCTGGAACCGTGCTATCGGCGATGAACAGCCGCTCCATCAGAAACCAGAAGGCAAGCAGCATCGAGATCAAGAACACGGAGATGCCCAGGGCCGCTACGAAGCGCAGCGGCGCGGCGGAAAATGATGTCACGCCGTTGACGGCAAGCGACAGCATTTTCTTCAGGGTATATTTGGTTTCGCCGTGCTCACGCGATTGACGGTCATATTCGATGATCTGTGATTTGAAGCCCAGATTGGGTATGATGCCCCGGAGAAACAGGTTTGTCTCTTCGTGTGCGAGAAGCGCCTTCAGCGCCTTCTGCGACATAAGCCTGAAGTCTGCATGATCGGGCACAATCTGCGCGCCCATCAGCCTCATCAGCGCATAATATCCCCTCGCCGTGTTCTTCTTGAAAAAACGGTCCTCGCCGCGCGAGCGACGCACGCCAAGCGCCAGATCGGCACCGGCTTGATATGCCTTGAGCATCTCGGAAATCGCGTTGATATCATCCTGAAGATCGCTGTCTATCGTCAGCACGACATCGGCGTCAGCAATCGAAAGACCCGCCAGCATGGCATTCTGATGGCCGTAATTGCGGCTAAGCTTCACACCGCTGGCACCCGCCGATTGTGTAAACGCTTCAATTTGCGACCATGTCCGGTCTGAGCTACCATCATCAACGAGGATGATCCTGAAACGCTCCAGCCCAAGGTCTTCGCGAGACAACAGATTTTTGAGGAAGTCATTGAGGACCGGTATCGTGTGGGGAAGGTTTTCTTCCTCATTGTAGCATGGAATCACGACATCAAGGGAATAATGATCAGCCATCTTTTTCGAATATCCAGAATTTCATGATCAGGAAGAAGCATACATTATAGACCAACATCGCGATGGCCTGCGATACCATTTCCGGCAGATCGCCTTGGTGCGTCAGCGCGAGCAGCGCAACGAGGTTGATGCCATATGCCAAGGCAAAGCCCGCCAGAAAGCGGTACACCGCCTTCCTTCCATTCGTCGACGTAAAGGTAAATCGGCCGTTGAAGAAAAAACTGTTCGCCAGCCCGCAGGCATACCCTATCACGTTGGATGTCACGGGCGAGAAACCGAGATAGCTCAGAAGCGCGATGACGATAAACGTGATGAGCGTGTTCATCACACCCACAAGTCCGTACTTTAATAGTTGCTCAACAACCAGCGGCATCGTCGCAACCGTCCCTTTCCAACTTCTTGTCGGCGCACCATTAGCGAGCCTTGGCGTTTGTGTCACGCGTGACCTCACCTCTTGCGTCCCGTCTAATTTGAGAGGTTGCGGGTTGGTGCTGAAAGTTGGTTGGCCTCCGTGGCCGATTTTGCATAGCCGATCCAACGTCGGTTGGTCAAACGGATAGATCGGTGGGACATCTATGTCAGAAAGTCCTGAAACTTGCTGACAGATCCGCGTGCCCCACCTCCCTCTAACTAACTGAATTAATAGGAAATATCCACTCCGCGTCTGGACGCCACTTCTTTTGTCTCGTTGCTGTGATTTCCGCCGTCCGTTTGGCGGACGGGTTCTCTGCGGCCGTGCGTTCTTTCGCGGTGGAGGGAACGCGGCCGGCTTCGGTGCGTTTCCGTGGGGAAGGCGGCAGCGGAGCGCTGTCGCGCCAAACCAGCAACAGCGACAGGAGGATGCCATGCCTGCCATCAATCAGTCCAGAATTTTGATCACGGCCACCCATGGATATGAGCGCTCGGAACTGCGGGTGCCGCTGGACGAGTTGAAGAAGCGCGGCGCCGCGGTCACCGTGGCCTCGCTGGAAAAGGGCCCGGTCAAGAGCTGGGACGAAAAGGACTGGGGCGACAGCGTCGAGGCTGAACTGGCGCTCGAGGACGTCTCGGTCGCTGATTATGACGCGATCGTGCTGCCCGGCGGCCAGATCAATCCGGATGTGCTGCGCACTTCGGAAAAAGCCGTTTCGATCGTCAGGGAATTCGTCTCGTCGGGGCGCGTCGTCGCCGCCATCTGCCACGGCCCGTGGCTTCTGGTCGAGGCCGACGTTCTTAGAGGCCGCGACGCCACGTCCTACCACTCGATCCAGACCGACATGAGGAATGCCGGGGCCAACTGGACGGACAGCGCGGTCGTCACCGACAACGGCATCGTTACCTCGCGTTCGCCGAAGGATCTCGAAGCCTTTGTCGCCAAGATCGTCGAGGAGGTCGAGGAAGGCCGCCATGATCGCCGCGCGGCGTAAGCTCGCACGGCAGATCCACACTATCTATTTGTTTTGGCGCAGTTTCGCTTGACGTCAGATGTCTCGATATGACTGCAAGGTACTCTATATCGCCGTCCGGCCTTGAACAGGGTCGGGCGGCATTTTTCTTTGCCTGGCGTCATCCCATTTTGTCTTGCGATCCTCAAACCGTGCCTGGCTGGATTATGGGGGTTCTCAGAACAGGGGTGGCGGGCTATCTTCCGCATAGTTTTGATGTGTTTGTCAGGACATGAGCCCTCGTCGCCGGATGCCGGGACCGGATCGTGGTCCGGGCGAGCCGCTTCGCTGAAACCATGGCCAAGACCATCGCATGATCTCCAGAAAAATCTTCATCTCGGTCGTCTATTTCAAACCGGCTCCGCTGGTAAAGACCGCGTATCTCACCCCGATCCAGGCCGGCCGGGCGCTCGGGCGGTTTCATGTCGAGGGCGCGATCGGGGACGATACCGGCGAGAACAATTCACGCGAGAACCTGTTCTGGAGCGAGCTGACCGCGCTTTACTGGATGCGCCACAATGTGGAGGCCGAATATTACGGTCAGATGCACTATCGCAGGCTCCTTGCCTTTGCCGAGAAGAAGCCGCGCGGCCTTTCATTCGAAGAGATTTCCGATGAAACCTATGAGAAATATGGGTGGCGCGACGACCTGATCGAGAAAGCCTGTGAGAGCGTGGATATCCTGACGCCGCCGGCGCGAACGCTCTATGTTCCGGGCCTGCCGGATGTGATTATGACCGCTTCGGATTTCTTTGCGCATCAACACCATGCAGGGGACATGGCCGTGCTGGAGGATATCGTCAAGGAGCGCGCACCGCACATCTATCCCTATCTCGTGCAGATCCTGACCGGACGAAA
>NZ_CFHTCS010000153.1:0-9866 GCF_984369615.1 Martelella sp.
CGTCGACCTCGGCCATCAGCGTTTTCAAAACGCGTTCCGCCGGCTCGCCAATGGCCTCTGCCGCCTGCAGCCCCACCTTGAAGGCGTTCGGGTCATAGTCATATTGCTGGATCGTGTAGGTTACACCGGCCTTGTCGAGAAACCGGGTCGCCTGCGTCGTTTTCGCCATCGGCTCAGTCCTTGCCGAAAAACGCCGCGTAATCGTCAGGCTTGAAACCGACGATCAGCCGGTCGTCGTCCTCCAGCACCGGGCGCTTGATCATCGATGGGTTTGCGAGCATCAGCGCGATCGCCTTGTCCCGGTCGAGGCCCTGCTTTTCGGCGTCGTCCAGCTTGCGGAAGGTCATGCCGGCGCAGTTCAGCACCTTTTCCCAGCCCGCCGCATCGCACCAGCGTTCCAGATGCGCGCGATCGATGCCGGCCTTCTTGTAGTCGTGGAACGCATAGGCGACATCGTGCGCGTCAAGCCAGGTCCAGGCCTTCTTCATCGTGTCGCAGTTTTTAATGCCGTAAAGCGTCGTCGCCATGCCCTCGATCTTTCAAAAAAGGCAGGCGGTCTTTGAGGCCGCCTGCGATCCAGTGATAATCCGCCCGTCAGCGATCAGACCGTTTCCCAGCCGCCGTCGAACTTGCCGGCGCGGTAGATCGCGTCGATCACCCGCTGGTTCTTCACCGAATCCTCCAGCGAGAAAACTTCGACCTCACCGCCGGCGGCCGCCTTCGAGAACGCCTCGACCTCGCGGACATATTGCCGGCTGTCCTGGAAACGGAACGCCTGGGTCTCGGAGTGGCTCTGGTTGGAGAGCAGCACCGTTTCCTCGCCCCAGCGGTTGGCGTTGAAGGGGGAGACCACCTCGATCAGACCCTTGGTGCCGTGGAAGGCCATGGTCTGGCGGTTGGCGAGCTGGGTGGAGACGTAGAAGCTCATCTCGAAGCCCGGGAACTCCGCCTTGACGGAGGCATAGATATCCGTGCCGAATTCGCTGTCATAGCGCACCGTCGCCTGCAGCCGTTCGGGTTCCGCGCCGGTGACAAAACGGGCCGTCACCGTCGGATAGACGCCGATATCCGGCAGGCCGCCGCCCCCGAGTTCCGGGATATTGCGCATATTGGTCGCATCGCGCAGGAAATAGGAAAACGCCCCCTGCACATGCTGCAGCTCGCCGATCGCGCCGTCGGCCAGAAGCGCGCGGACCTTGGTCCAGACCGGCGCATAGGTGACCATGAAGGCCTCGCTGATCAGCACCTTGTTGCGGTCGCGCGCGGCGATCACCGGCTCGATGTCCCCGGCCTTCAGCGCCAGCGGCTTTTCCACCAGGACATGTTTCCCGGCATCCGCCGCCTTGATCGCCCATTCCACATGCTGGGAGGTCGGCAGCGGGATATAGACCGCGTCGATCGTATCGCTCGCCAGCATCTCCTCGTAGGAAGCGAAGGCATGCGGCGCGCCGAAACGGGTCGCCATCGCCTGCGCCCGCTCCAGATCGCGGCTGGCAACGGCCGCAAGCACCGCATTTTCCGCGTCGACGATTGCCGGCACCACGAGTTCGCGACCGATCTTGGCGGTCGAGACTATACCAAAACGCAACATGGGGAATCCTCACCTGTTATTTCGGCGGCCAGCATAGGAACCGGCAGGCGGGTGTGCAAGCGGCTCGATAGCCAGTTCACGGCCTCGCCGCCCGTGGGCTCCATTGCCATGCGGGGACGGGCAACCTACGTTAGGAACAGCGACGTCACCAGCACCCGGGAGAAGAACATGCACATGCGAAGACTTGGCAGAACGGATATCGACATCGCACCTGTCGTCTTCGGCGGCAATGTGTTCGGCTGGACGGCGGATGAACAGACCTCCTTCGCGCTGCTGGACCGTTTCGTCGGCGCGGGCTTCAATGCCATCGACACGGCGGACGTCTATTCCGCATGGGCCGAGGGCAACAAGGGCGGCGAGTCGGAGACAATCATCGGCAACTGGCTGAAGCGCGGCGGCGTGAAGCGCGAAGACGTCGTCATCATTACCAAGGTGGGCTCGGAAATGGGACCCGGCATGAAGGGCCTGAAGGAAGGCTGGATCATGCAGGCCGTCGAAGATTCGCTGCAACGACTGCGGACCGACTATCTCGACGTCTATCTCGCGCACTGGCCGGATCCCGAGACCGAGTATGAGGAGACGATCGCTGCCTTTACCAAATTGCGCGAGCAGGGCAAGGTCCGCGCCATCGGCGCGTCGAACCTTGACGCGGCGCAGCTTGAGGAGGCGCTCAGGGTCGCCGAACATACCGGCAGGGCGCGCTATGACGTGCTGCAGCCGGAATACAATCTCTACGCCCGCTCCGGCTTCGAGGGCGCGCTGGCGGAACTCTGCGTCGAGCACGATATCGGCGTGATCACCTATTTCAGCCTCGCATCCGGCTTCCTCACCGGCAAATACAAATCCGCCGATGATGCGGAGGGCCAGGCGCGCGCCGGAAGCGTGGCGAAATATTTCGATGATCGCGGCAGGCGTATCCTTCGGGCGCTGGAGACGGTTTCCGCCGATACCGGCGAGCATCCGGCGGCGATCGCGCTGGCCTGGCTGATGACCCGGCGCGGCGTCACCGCGCCGATCGCCAGCGCCTCGCGGCTCGAGCAGATGGACACGCTGCTGCGCGCGCCGGAGATCGCGCTTTCACAGGAAGCCCTGCAACTGCTGCAGGAAGCCGGCGAATGAGCGAGATCGTCATTCGCCGGGCGGAGGCCGGGGACAAGCAAGCCTGGCTTGGACTGTGGCGGGGCTACCTGACCTTTTATGGCGCCGGTATCAGCGCCGAAGTGACCGAAACGACATGGTCCCGGATCATCGATCCGATCGTGCCCGTCTTTACCCTGCTGGCAACCGCTGATGACCGGCGGGCGGGCTTTGCCACCTGCATTCTCCATCCGCGCACATGGGCGATCGAGCCCGCCTGCTATCTGGAGGATCTGTTCGTGGAGGAAAGCCAGCGCGGGCGCGGCATCGGCAGACGGCTGATCGATGACCTGATCGCGATGGGCAAGCGCGATGGCTGGACCAATCTCTACTGGCACACCAATTCCGGCAACGAGACCGCGCGCAGGCTTTATGACCGCTATGACAAGGCCGATGATTTTGTGCGCTACCGCCTGCCGCTGAAGGGTTAAGGCAGCTTACTTTGTGCCGTACATCCGGTCACCGGCATCGCCCAGCCCGGGAACGATATAGCCCTTCTCGTTCAGATGGCTGTCAATGGCGGCGGTGTAGACCGGCACGTCCGGATGGCTGTTGCGGAAATGCTCGATCCCCTCGGGCGCGGCCAGGAGGCAGAGGAAGCGGATATTAGAGACGCCGCGTTCCTTCAGCCGGTCGATGGCGGCGATCGACGAGTTGCCGGTCGCCAGCATCGGGTCAACGACGATCACCAGCCGCTCGCCAATATCCTCCGGCGCCTTGAAGAAATATTCAATCGCCTCCAGCGTTTCATGGTCGCGATAGACGCCGATATGTGAAACGCGGGCAGAGGGAACGAGGTCGAGCATGCCTTCCAGCAGACCGTTGCCGGCGCGCAGGATCGAGGCGAAGACCAGCTTCTTGCCTTCCAGAACCGGCGCTTCCATCGTCGTCAGCGGCGTCTCGATCGTTTCCATGGTGAGTTCGAGATCGCGCGTCACCTCATAGCAGAGCAGCGTCGAAATCTCGCGGAGCAGCCTGCGAAAGCCGGCCGTGGACGTGTCCTTCTGACGCATCTTCGTCAGCTTGTGTTGAACCAGGGGGTGGTCGATGACCGTTACGCCGTCCATGAGCTTCAATCCCGCTTTGATCGTGTCGTGCTGAAACCTTCTATGGCGCAAAAGCGACCGGCGCGGCAAGCACCGCGCCCGCCTTCGCGCCGAAACGCCGATTTTTCCACTGTTTCAGCGTTAGAGCAGGGCAAAAAGCCGTGCGCGGGTTGCCTCATCGACAAAGGCGGCGGCAATCGCCGTTTCCGTCATGCGGCCGGTCTCGGCGGAAGAGAAGCCCATCTCGTCCTCCGCGATCGCGTATTCGCGCGCGAGCGAGGTGTCGAAGAAGGGCGGATCGTCGGAATTGAGCGTTACCCGGACGCCGGCATCAACGAGTCGACGCAAGGGATGCGAGCGAAAATCCGGATAGACCGAAAGGGCGATATTGGAACCGGGGCAGACCTCAAGCACCACGCCTTCCGCTGCAAGCCGACGGACAAGCGCCGGTTCCTCCACGGCCCGGACGCCGTGACCGATCCGGTCGGGCCGCACAAGATCCAGCGCGTCGCGCACGGAATCCGGTCCGCAGACTTCGCCCGCATGGATCGTCAGCTTCAGTCCGCCGTCACGGGCGATGTCGAAGGCGCGCGCGTAATCGGCGACGCGGCCCATGCGCTCGTCGCCCGCCATGTTGAAACCGGTGAGCAGCGGAAAGCCGCAGGAAACGGCGTAGCGCGCCGCCCCCTCCACCTGTTCCGGCCCCATATGGCGTTCGCCGATCATCACCATGCGGCACTCGATCCCGGTCTTCGCCTTCGCCGCATCGATGCCGGCAGAGATCGCCCGCATATAGGCATCGCGGGAAAGACCTGCGGCAAGCCCCTGTTCGGGCGAGACGAAAAGCTCGGAATAGATCGCGCCATCGGCGGCAAGCGCGCCGAGATATGTCTCCGCGAGATCCGCGAAATCCTCCTCCGCCCGAAAGACATTGGCTATTGCGGCATAGCAGGCGATGAAGCTCGAAAAATCATGCCAGACATAGCGACCGTCCTTGAGCCAGGCGGAGAGATCGACGCCGTATTTTGCCGCAAGGCGCGCGGCAAGCGCCGGCGGCGTCGCGCCTTCGATATGGCAGTGGAGTTCGGCCTTTGGCGTTTTCACAGGAAGGATGCTCCGTATTTGCCGGGCCCAAGCCCGAGGTGGTGGGCGATGCTTTCGCCGATATCGGCATAGGTTTCGCGCAGGCCGAGCGAGCCCGGCTGGAGGCCCGGTCCGAAGACGAGAACCGGAACGCGCTCTCGCGTGTGGTCGGAGCCGCGCCAGGTCGGATCGCAGCCGTGGTCCGCCGTCAGCACCGCGATGTCGCCCGGCCTCATCCGCGCGGCAATCTCCTCGATGCGGGCGTCGAACGCCTCAAGCGCGGCCGCATAGCCCGGCACGTCGCGGCGGTGGCCGTAGACCATGTCGAAATCGACGAGATTGGTGAACACCAGATCGCCCTCGCCCGCCTCGTCCATCGCCTTCAGGCTGGCGGTCACCAGCGCATCATTGCCGTCCGCCTTGATCAGGCGGGTCACGCCCTTGCCGGCAAAGATGTCGGAGATCTTGCCGACGGCGAGCACGTTGCGGCCTACCGCCGTCGCCCGGTCGAGCAGCGTTTCCTCCGGCGGAGCGATCGAGAAGTCGCGGCGGTTGCCGGTGCGCTTGAAGGTTTCGGCCGTCTCCCCGATGAAGGGACGCGCGATCACTCTTCCGATGTTGAGGTCATAGGTCATCTCGCGCACGACCGCGCAGAGTTTCAAAAGCCGCTCGAGGCCGAAATGATATTCGTGGGCGGCGATCTGGAACACGCTGTCGGCCGAGGTGTAGAAGATCGGCCGCCGCGTCCAGACGTGCTCCTGGCCGAAACGCTTGATGATCTCCGTGCCCGAAGCGTGGCAATTGCCGAGACTGCCGGAAATGCCGGCCTCGCGATAGATCGCCTCCAGAAGGTCGGCCGGAAAACAGTCCGGCTGATCGGGGAAATAGCCCCAGTCGAACATCACCGGCGTGCCGGCGATCTCCCAATGGCCCGACGGCGTGTCCTTGCCGCGCGAAACCTCGCTCGCCGCGCCGTAACGCCCCAGGAGTCGCTCCGGCTGCTCCATGCCGGCGGGACGATGCCGGGTCGCGAGCTTCGCGGCTTCCAGAAGGCCGAGCGCGGAAAGATTGGGCAGTTTCAACGGGCCGGAGCGCAGGCCCGCCCGATCGCCGAGGCCCGCGGCGCAGAACTCGGCGATATGGCCGAGCGTATCGGCGCCGAGATCGCCATAGGCCTTTGCATCCGGCGCACCGCCGATGCCGAAGGAATCGAGAACATAGAGAAAGGCACGGGCCATCGGACGCTCAATCCTGCACTGACAAATCGTCTTTTCCTTCTATCGCCTGCCCTCTCGCATGGCAAACGCCCCGGCACAACGGGGAACCGGTGCGTAAATCCATGCGTTTAGAAGGTGATAACCATGTTTCTTAACGCCGAAGGAAGGCAGGATGATCATGCTGACAGCCATCGACACGATCAAGGCGAGCACTGTCATGCCCGAAAGAAGCAGCAGCAGAAAAGGCGAGACCGGAAGCCAGGCCGGCGAACTCGCGCTGATTGCCGGCGTTCTTCTGGCCGCAACCGCCCTGGTGATCTTCGCCGCTCTCCGGCTTTACCTGGTCAACTGATACCCCTCAGACTGCAAGCCGCATCAACGCCGCCAGCATCAGCTCCGCGCCCTTTTCGATATCCGCCCATTCGGAATATTCCTCCGGGGCATGCGAAATGCCGTTAAGGCTCGGCACGAAGATCATCGCCGAGGGGCAGAGCGCCATCATCGTCTGCGCGTCGTGGCCGGCGCCGGAGATCATGCGTCTGGCCGGAAGGCCGAGCGCCTCCGCCTCTTCTGACAAGAGACCGACAAGCCCGGCGTCGAAGGCCACCGGCGCAATGGCGCTCTTCTCCTCGATTGCGTGGGCAAGTCCGTGCTTTGCCGCGACCGCCGCCGTCGCGCGGTAGAACAGCCTCTGCAACCCGCGCATGACCGCCTCCGAGGCATCCCGGATGATCACCGAGAACACCGCCTCGCCCGGCGCCGTATGCGGATGGTTCGGCACAAGCTCGACCTTGCCGATCGTGATCCGGGCGATCTCCGACGGCGACTGCGCGATCATGTCCGGGATCTGCACGGCGATCTCGGCAAGGCCGGCAAAGGCATCGGCGCGCATGTCCATGGGCGTCGTGCCGGAATGGTTGGCCGTGCCCTTCAGCGTCACCTGCAGATTGACGATCCCGGTCGCGCCTTCCGGCAGGCCGATCGCGATCCCCTCGCGCTCCAGCACCGGCCCCTGCTCGATATGAAGTTCGAGAAAGGCTTTGACGGAGCCCTTCGGCCGGGCAGCGCCGAGCACGGCTTCCGGTTCCAGTCCCTGGGCGCGCATGGCATCTGCCAGCAGCACGCCGTCGGCATCGGCGGCGCTCTCCAGCCATTCAGCCGTCACCAGTCCGGCGATTGCCTGCGAGCCCAGCATGCCGCCGAAGCGACCTTCCTCCTCCGAGGTCGCCACAACCTCGATCGGGATGGCGGGCTGAACGCCGGCCTCCTTCATCGCCCGCACGCATTCCAGCGCGACGGCAACGCCCAGCGCCCCGTCGAAGGCGCCGCCGTCAACGACGGTATCAAGGTGTGAGCCGACCATGATCGATGGGCCGTCCGCCTCCCCGAAACGCCCGAAAACCGAGTTCGCGCCGTCGCGCGTCACCGCCAGCCCATCGGCCTCTATTTCCTTCGCGAACCAGTCGCGCACCGCCATGTCGGCATCGGAGAAACCCGGCCGATTGTAGCCGGCACCGGGCTTTCCGGCGCCGAAACGGTTGATGCCATCGAGAAGGGCCCTGAGCCGCCCGGGATTGATCTTCGGTTTGCTGTTCATCGCTGCCGGCCTCCCCTTGTTATCTGCCGCAAGGCGGCTTTCCCATCGGATAATTTATTATGATAATTTCCGACAACCCGCAAATCGCGACGGCACCTCCGCTCTGCCCGAAAGAAAGACGGAGCCGCAGGCGCTCGACTTTCACAGGGCGCATTGACAGCGCCGGCAAGCGGCGTGACGTCATTTTCGCCTAGACTGAAATCACGACTAAGTTTTTGATTTTTCTTTATCAATTTTCACGGAGAATAGACAGGGTTGTAATTTATTATGATCAATCCTTGTAAATTACAGAATTTTCATAATTAATTAACGAAATACCAACAGAGGAGAACCGATTGATGAAACGCCTTCTCGCCGCCGCGCTTGCCGCCGCATCGCTGGCTTTCGGGGCGCCTGCCATCGCGCAGACTCCGCCTAATGTTCTGGTGGTCGGCCAGATCGCCGAGCCGAAATCGCTCGACCCCGCGGTCGACACGGCCGTCAATGACTTCCGCATTCTGGTGAACATGTATGACGGTCTTGTGCGCTACAAGGACGGAACGCTCGAGGTCGAGCCGGCTCTTGCGGAGAGCTGGGAGATTTCCGAGGACGGAAAGACCTACACCTTCAAGCTGCGCGAAGGCGTGGCCTTCCATGACGGTTCGCCCTTCAATGCCGAGGCCGTGAAGTTCAATTTCGACCGCATGCTCGACGAGAACCATCCCTATTACGACACCGGGCCGTTCCCGCTGTCCTTCTTCTTTTCATCCGTCGACACGGTCGATGTGGTCGACGACCTGACGGTAAGGTTCACGCTCACCGAGCCCTACGCCCCCTTCCTGTCGAACCTCGCCTATCCGACAGGCCTGATCGTATCGCCGGCGGCGGTTGAGGAATATGGCGCCGATTTCGGCCGCCACCCCTCCGGCACGGGCGCCTTCAAGTTCGAGGAATGGAACCCCAATTCCAGGGTTGTCGTCTCCAGAAACGCCGATTACTGGGACGGCGCGCCGCCGCTTGAGGCGGTGGTCTTCCGCCCGGTCACGGACGCTAATACCCGCGTTGCCGAAATGATGTCGGGCGGGCTCGACGTGATGGTCGAGGTGCCGCCGGATGCCCTGTCGCAGTTCTCCGACAGCGACCGCTACAAGGTCTATGAGCAGGCCGGGCCGCATGTCTGGTTCCTGATCCTGAACCTCAAGGACGGCGTCTTCGCCGACAAGAAGATCCGCCAGGCCGTCAACTACGCCATCAACAAGGAAGCAATCGTCAACGACATTCTTCAGGGCACGGCCGACGTGGCTGCCGGCCCGACGCCGCCAGCCTTCGCCTGGGCCTATGACGACAGCCTCTCGCCCTATCCTTACGATCCGGAGAAGGCCAAATCGCTGCTCGAAGAGGCCAGTTATGACGGCTCGGAGCTGACCTTCTACGTCACCGAGGGCGGCTCGGGCATGCTGGAACCGCAGGCCATGGCCACCCAGATCCAGGCCGATCTCGAAGCCGTGGGCATGCCGGTCAAGATCGAGACCTATGAGTGGAACACCTTCCTCGGCAAGGTGAACCCCGGCCTCGAAGGCAAGGCCGACATGGCGGAAATGGCATGGATGACCAACGACCCGGACACCCTGCCCTTCCTGGCGCTCAGGACCGATGCCTTCCCCGACAAGGGCGGCTTCAACTCGGGCTACTACTCCAATCCGGAGGTCGACAAACTGCTCGAGGAAGCCCGCACGGCCACCGATCAGGCCAGACGCGCCGAGCTTTACAAAGAGATGCAGGCGATCGTGCAGGACGACGCGCCCTGGGCCTTCATCGCCAACTGGAAACAGAACGCCGTGACCAAGGCGAGCGTGGAAAACTTCAAGCTCCAGCCGTCGTTCTTCCTGCTGTTGCAGAAGGTGGCAAAGCCGAACTGAGCGGGGCCGCATAGCCTCCACCAATCTCCCCCCTTGAGGGGGAGATTGACAAGAAGACGGCAGGCGCTTTGCACGGCTTCCCACCCAACGGAGAACACGCCATGGCCCATTATATCCTCAGGCGGCTGCTGACCGTCATTCCGGTGCTTCTGGGACTGACCGTGATCGTGTTCGCGATCATGGCGATGATCCCCGGCGATCCGGCGACGGCAATCCTCGGCTCCTACGCCACGCCGGAAAATGTCGACCGCATCAACCGCGCGCTCGGCCTCGACAAGCCGCTGGTGCAGCAATATT